>JBIPMR010000354.1:0-4683 GCA_044369025.1 Luteolibacter sp. | reverse complement strand
TTGGTGAGCCGTTACCTCACCAACAAGCTGATAGGGCGCGAACCAATCCTTCAGCGACAGCCTTGCGGCCACCTTTAATCTTGCGATACCATGGGGTATTAATCCAAGTTTCCCTGGGCTATTCCCCACTGAAGGGCATGTAATTCACGTGTTACTCACCCGTGCGCCACTAGACTGACCTTGTATTACTACTCAATCAATCCCGTGCGACTTGCATGTCTTAAACACGCCGCCAGCGTTCGTTCTGAGCCAGAATCAAACTCTCCGTAAAAATAATCTAATTTGCCGTTCCGACATTGCTGCCGGGCGGATTTTAAATCGGGGTTGCCGACCTCGAGGGCCGGCTTCCGCGCACTGTTTCAATCTTGAAATCAGGTGCGCAGCGCACAATTTAATCTTTTTCCTCTTCTCAGCGAAACCTGGTCTGCTTAGGACCGCCTCATCCGATTTGCGTCGAACTTGGCACGATTACCGCTGAGCCATACTGTCAAAGAGCTTGTTTCGAGGGGACTAAAAAGCCAATCGGGTGGTTCTCACCGCGATTGACTGTCTGTCTCTCGGTCGCCCTCCGTCGTGGCGACGGGCGGAACCTAGTCCACCCGCCCGACGCGGGTCAACCCATTTTGTGTAGGTTTCGTGATTTTTTTTGATCATTCCCCGCGAGCCCTTGTGGAATATGGGGTTTTTTGCATCGAACGATTCCGCCGATCTGGCAAATCCCGGTATTTTTTGGGATTTTGCCTGCCGGGGTTCTGCGATTTCGGACGATTTGGAGGGGATTTCCCGGCGGTTTGCGCGGTTCCATGTTTGCTCTTGGAAACTTGGGGTTCCGGGATGAGCTTTGAGGGATGCCAGATCTAGTGCGGGTGGAGCCGATCGCGTTGTTGCCGACCCAGGCGGGTTGCGCGGTGTTCTTGGGCGATGGCCGCAAGGCGATTGTCTTTTACATCGATCCGGCGGTGGGCGCGTCGATCAATGCGAGTTTGAGCGGCCAATTGCCACCGCGGCCGCTGACGCATGATTTGTTCTTGTTGAGCTTGGAGGGTTTCGGCGGGCGGATCTCGCGGGCGGTGATTGTGCGGATGGAGGAAGAGATTTACTACGCGCGGCTGATTCTTGAGGCGGAAAACGAGATCATGGAGCGCAAGATCATCGAGCTGGATGCCCGACCCTCGGACTGCCTGGCGCTGGTGGTGCGGTGCGGCGCTCCCTTCTACGTGGTTCGCGAGCTGTGGGACAAGCTGGAGGACATGTCGGGGACGCTGGCGGAAATGCGGGAAGGCCGCGGCGAGGACTCACCGGGCTGAGGCCTTTCGAGGATTTTCCGGAATCGCCTCTTGCGGGAGGGGGCAATGGTTTTAGGATGCCGAACTATGTCCAGCACCACTGCCCCCTCGCTACCCGCTTATTTCGATGAGAAAATTCTTCTCCACCCGGAAAACCGCAAGTTTCCGAATTTCGACCTCGTCCGGCTTCTCGGAACGGTGTTCGCGCCGACTGAGGGCTGCCGCGCCTGTATTTTGATTGATTTTGACGAGCCTGCCGAGCTGATCAAGGACTTCAGCTTTCTCAAGCACGAGGGTTTCCCCGTCCAGCAAAACGCTTACCGGCATTTCTATCAGGGGCTCGCGAACGGCGCGCTCGACGCGCTGGGCATGAGCGGCGGCGAGATGTTCGCGTTCCGCTGCAGCCACGGGTCGAACCTCGATCTCAAGGATGATGTCTGGGATACTGCTGGCAACCATCTCTCGCTGGATCGGGACATCTATCCGAATTATGATTTGATTTTGTGCATTTCGACCTTTTCCGCGACCGCGCCGCTGACAGCCAAGTGCAAGGAGTATGGTTTCCGCGGGGCGACGCTGCATGGGCTTAACGACATCATTCTGAATTCGGGACTTGCGGTGGACTACCACGAGGTTTCGGGCGATGCCGAGCGGTTGCGCCGCGCTTTGACGAATGCGGATTCGATCGAGATCGATTTTGCACTGGAGGACGGGAGGGTTCTCACGGCCTGGCTCGGTCTTGCAGGACAAGACGCGCAAAAGTCCCACGGTTTGTGCCTCGGCAAGACTCCGGACATTGCAAACTTGCCGGCGGGTGAGGTTTATTTCGTGCCCAGCGACGCGCGGGGCCAGTTTCCGATGAAGTATGAAGACGGCACACTGGGCGTGTTGGAGGTTGCGGACCGCTGCATCGTCAAGTCCACGCTCATTCAGGGGAACCAAGCGACGATCGACGCCCACAACGCGCGCCTTGCCGATGACCCGATGACCGGAACGCTCGGCGAACTGGGGTTCGGCACCCAGGTGCTTCCGGTATCCGGGGCGGATATCCAGGATGAAAAGGTCCTCGGCACCTGCCACCTCGCCACCGGTCGCGATGACCATCTCGGCGGCGACATTCTGCCCGGCATGTTCAAAAAACATGAAAACTCGACCCACGACGATATTCTCTTTGCGCCGCACAAGACCCCGAATTTCAACATCAGCCAAGTGCGGATGAAGCGGGGAAACCAGCGCGAGGTGCTGATCGAGAATTTCCGGCCGGCGCGCTATCTGATGGACGCGTTGGCCGAGGATCGTTGAAAGCGGCGAAATGTTCCGGCTTGGAAAAGCGTAAAGCGTCGGTTAGCAGGGGCGCAGCTCTTGACCTGGCGCTTAGCGCCTTTTTTATTTCCCCTACCCCACCAGCCTATCATGAAATTCTGTTCCACGCTTCTTGTTGTCGCCGCCATGGCGTCCCACTGCTTTGCCGCCGAGGCTCCGGCGATGCGCCCGCTTTTTAACGGCACGGACCTCAGTGGGTGGAAGGGTGAGGGCTACGTGGTGGAAGACGGGGCGATCGTGTGCACGCCACAAGGGAAAAATCTGATCAGCGAGGCGACCTTCAGCAGCTACATCCTGGATTTCGAGTTCAAGTTGCCCCCGGGTGGAAACAACGGCCTCGGCATCCACTATCCCGGGTCGGGCGACGGGGCCTACACGGGACTGGAACTTCAGATTCTCGACAATACCGCACCGAAATACAAAGACCTCAAGGACACCCAGTTCCACGGCTCGCTTTACACCATGGCCCCGGCCAAAAAGAGTGGCCTCAAGCCCGTCGGCCAGTGGAACCGCCAACGCGTCAGCGTGCTCGGTTCGATGATCATCGTCGAACTGAACGGGGAAACCATCCTCCGCGCGAATCTGGACGACCTGAGCCGCCTCCATCCCAAACACGAGGGGGTGAAACGCCGCGCCGGTCACATCGCCTGGCTTGGCCACGGTGACCGCGTCGCATTCCGCAACATCCAGATCACCGAATTGCCGCCCGCCGCCAATGTGGATGGGGTGAAAGCCGCCGGTTTCACCCAGATTTTCAATGGCAAAACGCTCGCCGGCTGGAAGCACGATCCCGCCGCCACCACCGAATGGATCGCCAGGGACGGCATCCTCAAACACACCGGAAAACTCGGCGAACCCCGCGACCTGTGGACGGAGAAAGACTACGCCAATTTCACCTTGGCCTTCGATTGGCGCTGGAGCGGCCGTGGCCCGCAGAAGTTCCAGCCGCTGGTGCTGGCCGACGGCAACCACAAAATCGGTGACGACGGCAAGCCCGTGATGGTGGAAATCGAGGAACTCGACAGCGGGATTTTCCTCCGTGGCCAAGCCAAGAGCCAAATCAACCTGTGGAACTGGCCTATCGGATCGGGCGAGATCTATGGCTACCGCACCGACAAGGCGATGCCCGCCGAGGTCAAAGCCCAGGTCACTCCCAAGACCCATGCGGACAGCCCGGTCGGTGAATGGAACCACACGATGATCACCCTGATCGGGGATCGGGTGACGGTTTCGCTCAACGGCCGCGTGGTCATCGACAACGCGCAGCTTCCCGGGGTGCCGGCGCGCGGCCCGCTCGGCTTGCAACACCACGGCTCGGCGATTGATTTCGCGAACTTTTGGATCAAGGAATTCTGAGAGAAATCCAGGCACGGGATAGCTTGTCACGATGGACTACCGAGAGGCGATTGATTGGCTGTTTTCCACCCAGATGTTCGGCATCAAACTGGGGTTGGACGGACCGCGCCATCTGCTCAAAGAGTCGCTCGCCTACCCGGCGCACGGCGTCAAAGTCATCCACGTCGCCGGGACGAACGGCAAGGGCAGCACCTGCGCGATGCTCGACAGCATCGCGCGCGCCTGCGGCAAACGCTGCGGACTGTTCACCTCACCCCATCTCATCGACTACCGCGAGCGCATCAAAGTCTCCGGCCGCGAAATTTCCGAGGAAGCCTGCGCCGCGATGCTCGCCGACCTGCGCGAGATCTGCGAGCGGATGGAAACCCACCCGACGTTTTTCGAAATCACCCTCGCCCTGGCCATGCGCTGGTTCCGGAAATGCGAATGCGAGATCATCATCCTCGAAACCGGGATGGGCGGCAGGCTCGACGCCACCACCGCCGTCCCGGCCGACATCTGCGTGATCACGCCCATCGGCATGGACCACATGCAGTGGCTGGGCAACACGCTGGAGGAAATCGCGATGGAAAAGGCGGGGATCTTCGTCACTGGGAAACCGGTCATTTCCGCGCCGCAGACGCCCGGCGTGCAATTCGTGTTAGAGAAGGAGGCGAACGAGGTGCGGGCACCCATCGAGTTCGTCAGCGAACCGCTGTTGGGCTACCCGATGTCGCTG
>JBIPMR010000353.1:0-4684 GCA_044369025.1 Luteolibacter sp. | reverse complement strand
CGTCCACCACCAACCACATGATCACAGAGGCACGGCGTTTTTTTGCCAGCGCCGTGGAGGATGGCGTCATCGCCACATCACCGATGGAGAAGGTAAAATACCAGAAGCTGAAAAAATCGGTGAAACTGATACCCACACCAGAGCAATTCGAGGCGATTGTGGCAAACCTCCGTAGCCAGCTTGAAAATGGCCACGGCGCAGAGGACACGGCGGACACCGTGGAACTTGCTGGCAGGCTTGGCCTCGGGCAAGCCGAACTCGCCGCCATCTGCCGACAGCACATCGACCTCGCGGCTGGCGTCATCAAAGTTTTTCGGCGGAAAACAAAATCGGCATTTCAGATTCCACTCTACCCACTCGCCCGCACTATCATTGAAAGGCGGCTGGCAAATATGCCAGACAGCCCGGACGCCCGCTTGCTCCCGCACTACCAGTTTAGAAAGGGGCTTCAGGGAGCCTGCAAACGACTAAACTTTCCAAACTTTATTCCTCGAAGTCTTCGCAGTTTTTTCTGCACCCAAGCCCTGCGAGCAGGCGTGGACGCACCAACTGTGGGATCATGGCAGGGGCATCGTGATGGCGGCGCCTTGGTTTTAAAAACCTATGCGGACGAGGTTCGGATGGATCACTCGCAGAAGATGGCAAAACTCCTCGCGCCAAAGCCTGCCGGGGGGAATGTCGTGCCTTTCGAGAAGGAGGCGGTGGCATGAAGAAGACCAAGCAAGACAGGGAGGCTGATCAGGGTTTGAGCGAGATCCAGCGCGCGCTTGTGTGTGCTGAATTTGATCAAGACGGGTTTCGCATTCATTCCGCGGACTTGCTTGCTCACGGCAAAATCTTCTTTCCATTCCTACCTGAGAAGGGGATGGGGAAGCAGAAACTAACGCAGATGCTTGCTCAGGAATACGCGAGAGAATGCCGATGGGCATACGACTACCAGAAAGATTTCCTTTCGATTCTTGAGGCATCGCAGAGCAAAGATCGTGAGAGATTCCGCGCCAAGTGGCCGGCATTCATGAGTGATATTGTTGGAACTCTTTTCCCGTTCCAAACCCTCGACGGCATGGAGACTAAAAACATTCAGCAGGCACTCGCGCCCGCCCCTGCCGCCTGTGTCTATCCACTTTCCGACGCTGCCCACATATTCGCCAACGCCACTCAGAAAACCGCATCAGGACTCCACAGGGACTACTGGATACATATTGATTGGAGCAAAGGCCCGGAGGCCGTGGAGCGCAGCTTGCTCGCTTGGATTCGACGCAACGCACCCGCTGGAATCCCGACACTGCGGGGGAGAAATAATGCAGTGGATAGATTCCGCGAGCTTGCTGCATACCGAGCGAAGAGAGCGGGCATGGATCACATTTCATTCGGGGACTTAGTGGGCAGGACAGGCAGCAACGCCATTTATTCAGATCAACCGCAGTTCCTCCGCGCAGCCCGTTCCACAGCGAAGAGAATTAAAAAATTCGACGCCGATGTTCAGCGGTTTTTAGTCACTCACAGGAAAAAGAACAAATAATCCCCCTCATTTCCTGCCAAGGGACGGTAGGAAAATTCTGTATATTTAAGGAAAGCGTGAAACCACTCACGCAATCCACAGCAACGGGCCAGACCATTCAGCGTCTGGCGTTCACCACCGAAGAAACCGCCGCCGCCCTCGGCATCAAACCCACCACAGTTTGGCGGCTCACCCAGCGGGGACTCCTCAAGCCAAACCGCGCCACACGCCGCCCGCTCTACGCAGTCTCCGAGATCGAGCGGTTTCTTGCTGAAGGGAGGGCATAATCCTATGGCAAAGCTAACCGCTCCCGAAATTCCGCCCTGCCCGCCTGCCGGGGGAGGCGTTCACCGCTGGCTTATGGAAGCCGCTTGGTCTTGCCGCAAGGCCGGGATGACCGCCGAGGCCGCCGCGCAGGAACTCGAAGCCCGAATGACACGCCGCCCGAATTCTCGAAAAGAGATCGAGGACGCTGTGGGGAAGGCATTCGATGCCCAGCGTGTCATCTGGCACTCAAAGCGAAACTGGCAGGCTCCCGCCAAGTGGCCAGAAGCCAACGCCGAACAGATCGAGGCCGTTGCAGCCTCCGGGCTTGGCGTTGCCGACCTTTGGGAAGCCTCTCCAATCCGGTTCGATAATGACCAGCCGCGCACCGCTGAAATTCTTGAAAAACTCTTCCCCGGCGATCCGCTTCTGTGCGCTGGCTCGAAATTCAACTTTTTCACGATGCACCTCAGCCAATTCAAGGCCGCTGCCGATGCGCTCGAGCAAGTCGTTCCTTCCCCGATGCTCTCGAAATGGGGGCAGACTAAACAAGGCAAGGAGTCACAGCACACCCTCGAAGCCACAGGAGCGCGCCGTTTTCTTGTCATCGAAGGGGATGGAACCTCAAAAGACCAACAAGCCGCCGTTCTCATTCACCTTGCCGAACGCGCCCCTCTTAGCCTGGTTGTCGATTCAGGGGGGAAATCCCTGCACGGATGGTTCTTCGTTGCCGGGAAGAGCGACGAACAGCTTGCTCCCTTCTTTCGCCGCGCTTGCGCTCTTGGAGCAGACAAGGGGCTGTGGCTCCGCTCGCAGTTTGTCCGAATGCCGGACGGCACTCGGGACACAGGAAAGCGCCAGCACATCCTCTTCTTCAACCCGGAGACAATCACCCGATGAAACTGGCAACCGACTTTTCAGCGGAGGACATCGCCGAAACTCCGCGCACCATCGAAACAATCAACGGGAAGCCTGCACTTCTCTTGCCGGGGGATGGTCGTCTCATCTCAGACTTTGCCGAGGAGCTTGGCGAACTCCTCAACGGACACGGAATCTTCAACCGCAAGGGGGCAGCTTTCACTCTCGACCACGAAGGGCAGCGCCTCAAACTTGCCGAGGCCGGATGGCTTCGCACTTGGGTTGAGTCTCAGGTTGTTCCTTTCAAAAAAGGTTCATCCGAGAAAGGGCCAATTAAAATCGTGAAAACGATGGCAAAGGAAACCGCCGATGCCGTGCTTGTTTCTCCGCAGTTTCTCGACCAACTCCCACAGGTTGAGAGATTCCACCCTTGCCCGATGCCTTGGCTCCGCGATGCCGGGAAGATCGAACTCCTCCCGCTTGGACTCGACCACGCCAGCGGGACATTCACCAGCGATCCGGGCTTTCAGATCGAGGCCATGCAATTCACCGAGGCCAAGGCTGAAATTGAAACCCTCCTCGCTGAATTCCCTTGGGCGGACGATGGCGGGCGCAGCAAGGCTGTGGCTATCGGCGCGATGCTCACCACATTTGCCGGGGGGCTTATGCCTGCCAAGGCAACGAAGCCCGTTTTCTTCTACACCGCCAACGCCGAAGGCTCAGGAAAGACAACACTCGCACAACTTGCCGGGACACCCTACGCAGACACGCCAGCCGAGGCCGCGCCACAGGATGAAACCGAGTGGCAAAAAAAACTTCTCTCTCTTGTCATCAGCGGGCGCAGGCTTGTCTTGCTCGACAACCTCAAGGGCCATCTCAATTCGCCATCCTTCGAGGGCTACACTACCAGCGCCACATTCGGCGGGCGTATCCTTGGAGGCTCCCGCGAATTCACAGGGGAAGCAGGCGCAACGATCCTGATCACAGGCAACGGCCTAACCTTCACGCCCGACCTTCGCCGCCGCGCCTTGATCGTGGAACTCTTCATGCGGGAACTCCGTGCCGAAGATCGATCATTCCGCCGCCGCCTCACGCCCGCAACCATCACCGCCATGCGCCAAAGGATTCTTTCGGCGCTGTGGGGCATCGTCATAGCTTGGAACCTTGCCGGACGCCCGCCAGCCAGCCGGATGAACACCAGCTTCCCCGAATGGTGTGAGACTATCGGCGGGATGGTTGAGTTTGCAGGATGGGGTTGCCCTACCGCACCAGCCCAGATCGAGGGCATGGGAGACACCGACACCACCGACTTTGCCACCCTCGCCGCCGCGATGGAAGCCGGCAGGCGCTACGAATTCAAAGAGCTTTCCGCCTTGATCGAGGACCTCGGGCTTTTTGAACACATCACCACCGACAAGGATAAGGACGGGGGCATCTCCCAGAGGGGAAGAAAGCAGCTTTCAGCCATATTCGGGCGATTTGATGGCAGAAGAGTCACGGAATCAGGACATTTCACCAGAATCGGGAAGGGGCATCAACGCCGCTATCTCATCAGATCGGAACACGACAAGCACGATAAGCACGATACTTCACCTAATATAGAAAATATCCTTTTTCCTATAGGGCTGGAACATCGTGCTGATCGTGCTGATCGTGTTGCCATAGACCCAGAAGACGATGGACCGATCTACTGACCGGCAGGCGAGGGCCGGGGGGGGGGGCTAACTAATATCTTTGAACCGCCCCCAGCCTGCAGTTTAGCCAGTCGCCCGGTCTTTTTGAGTGAAACTAAAAAATCGGATTTCCGTTTAATCAATTTGACCCCGCGCCCCATAGCATGAGCAAGACCGCCCCACCCAAGCGAGGCAGAGGCCGCCCGCGGAACCCCGCATTGGACGCTCTGGAGCGGGATTTGGCGGTGAGCCGCCGACACGCCTCGACCATGCTCCGCGAGTTGAAGCAGGCCGGTGGTGGGACTTCCGCCAATTCCGAAAAATCCATGACGCCACTTGCCGAGGCGCGGCTGGAAAAAACCTTGAAGGAATGCCGACTCCTCGAAAC
>JBIPMR010000352.1:0-4686 GCA_044369025.1 Luteolibacter sp. | reverse complement strand
CGCTCGTTCCTCGGCCCCGCAAAATAAAAGCGGCCCGACCGATCATCCCCTTGGAAAACCCATTAACCTTGGAGCATCTCAGTCGGACCGCCTATCGTGTCGCGACACATGGAATAGAGCAGCGGGCATGCCAAGATGCCCGTCGAAATCTTCCTTTTTCGCCGCCACCGGCAAACGCCATCGAACGCGGCGCTGGAGGACGTCGCCAGGCTGGTTGGGCCCGAGCACGATGCATGGGCGGCTCTCCTCCAACATTGCAAAACCGCCAGCGGTGGAACGCCGGGCGCGAAGTGGCTGAAGGAAGCCCGGGTTCATTTGGATCGGATGAATCCCGCTCAGGTGGCTGATTTCCCGAGCCGCTGGCTTCCGCTGACAGACGAAAAACGGCAACAATCCGCGCTCCCGATCCACGCTTGGGCCACGCGTTGTGCCGGGGAAAAATTCGCGAGCCGACGCTACGAATTCTATCAAATTCGATCCCGTGGACCCCGGGGTTGGAGACACCTTGAGGTCGTGGAAAAGGCGATGACGGGTTCCGGGGATCCATGGGGATACTTGCGGGATTTTTCCAACCTAGCCGAAGTCCGGGCCTTGTTCGGAGATGCGGCGCCTTCCTTCGAAGTGCCGGCATCACCCCCCGGTGTTCTCGCCGGTCGAAGACCTGGTGATCCTGCCCGCCCACATGGATCTGCCAGTCGGCCTGGCGTGGGTCGGCGGGCTTTTGTCAGATGCTGCGGTCACCCGTTCGTTAGGGGTGCTCGCGGTGAGCGCCTACCGCAAAGTGCCGGGCATCGGCCCGCGCGCGGTGCGGGTGGGGAACTCCAGCATCAACGCGCTCGGCATGATCGGAGACGCGGATGCTCTCGGCCAACTCGCTTTGCTGAAAGTGAAAGTGAAATTTGGCGGTGCCCAAATCGCCATCGACAAAGCCATGACGAAACTCGCCGCAAAACTCGATGTCTCCCGCGAGGATCTCGAGGAAATGAGCGTCCCCGCCTATGGCATGACCGAAGTCGGATGCCTGACCCTCGTTCACCAGAATTTTGGCGGCGAACTCCTCAAGTTCGGCGATGCCCTCGATGGAGGCAGCGTTCGCCGGGTTGGCGGCGGGTGGTGCCTGCAAGGTCGCGAGTCGGCTTTGGTTTGCCGCCGAAACTCCTCCCTCCTTGAGGAAAGCGCACCACCATGCGGCACGATGGGCTTCGGAGGTCGCGAAGCTTTCCATCCAGGTCAACACCTTGGTTTCATATCCGAGTTTGACCGCGGCGCCGGCGGCCTTGCGCTGCGCAGGAATTTTTAAGGATACCTGGTCATCAGCTGTTATTTCCAGAATGTCACGATCGGCCGCGTCACGTCGGAGATTTTCAGATAACCGCCGGAGAGCAGGCGCTTCTCGATGTCCGGAAGATGGGCGGCTCCCCAGGGAATATAAATCTCGGAAAAACCGCTGACGTCGTTTTCAAATTGCTTCATCAACACGTTGTTGCGCGCGAGGATCAGGCCGTTTTTGAGCAAGTCCTCGATCTGCGTGCCGGTGACGTCGCCCAGACCGGAACCTAACCTGACAGAGAGCCCGTCCGAGCTGGCGGCCTCGAGCAAGCGGACCAACAACCTTTTGTGATTTCCGTCCAGATCGGCGATGTCGATGTCGGCGTTGCGGAAAATGACGTTGGGATCGGCTCGGAAATCGACTTCCGCAGCGCGATCCACCGGAAGCGGGACCTCGGAGGCGCTTGGCTCGCGCGGCGCGTTGGAACCGAGTTGTGGCTGGACTTCGATGCCGAATGCCTTCGCCCAACGCCCGTAGGTTTTCCCGTTTGCGAAGTCGGCGGGGATGAGGTTTTCCCGATCCGCCACACCTTCCGTTAGGACGAGCCGCTTGCCGCCCGACGCCGGGGTGGCGGCCATGCGCTGTTTCAAATCGCGGTAGAAAGCGCCGTCGCCAACATGCATCATTCCGACGAGGTGGACTTTCCGCCCGTCTTTTTCAAACACCCGCTCCACCAGGGAGACTCCACCAGGCGAAAGCTTGGCATAGTCGCCGATGAGAAACTGCGCGCCATAAGCATAGCCTAACATCCAAACCGGGATGCTGATGATCCCGATGGACACCCATGCGCCAAACGCCACAAGCGAGTGCCGGAGCTGCACCCAGGGCCGATTTTCCATGCGCATCAATCTCCCGAGCGTCATCGTCAGATAGACCAGTGCAAAGACGAGAAGAAGCACCGAGGCCACCCGCGAGGCCGCGGTGTTTCCAATCCATAGATTGAGGGGAAAGCCCAATGAAAGGCGGCATAACAACAGCAGGCTTGTGCCAATCACCATCCGCTTGGGCAAAGCCGCCAGCACGAGGGACGCCAGGAAAAGCAACGACACAAACAAGGCCATGACCATCCCGCTGGCGGAGGTCTGGAACAGCAGATCGCCCTGGTGGGAGAAATCGGCGACCGTCATCCAGAGTGACAGCGCCGCGAGGAGGCCGGCGACCGCGATGTTGAGCCGCATTTTGGACGGGGAGCCGGGTTCGGAGGCAATGATGTTCGCAGTCATGTCGTCCGGATGCTTATGCCGATCCTGCATGCGGGCCATTACTTTTTCGACATGCATTCCAATGAGGTGAGAAGGTCAGGAGCCTTCGGCGCTTTTTCGTCCTCGTTTGATTGGCATCACGACAGAAGCACCCACCGCTTAGGCGGACAAACACGGAAATAACTTCGGCTTTCTCAACGGCGTCGACGCTCATAGAGCGCCGCTACAAGCTGTTTCATTGGCTTGGAAACCCGGAAGTTAGTAGGGAGTGTCGTGGCTCCTTAAATGGCAGCTATGGATTCGAGGTGGAGGACGGGGGTTCTGGCCTCGTTGGATTTTTCCAGATCGAGGGTGAGGTGGAGGGACCAGTCGTTGAGGTCGTCCGGGTCAATGAGGGTTTGGTGGAGGGTGAGGCCGTCTTCGGAGATGTGGGTGTGGCGGGCGTTGCGGGCTTCGGGATCGAGGCGGATCTGGTGGCGGACGGCGTGGTAGGTGTTGAGCTGCTGGAGCAGGCGCTCGTTGGACCAGAGTTTGCCGTCGCTGTCGTGGTGGGCGATGAGGCTGAGCGCGGCCTCGGTGTCGTAGCGGGAGAGCGCGGTGACGAGGGTGAGGACGTGGTTGCGGAGGTGGCGGGCGAAGGCCTTTTTGTCGCGGGTGTATGGGATTTTGGATTTGAACTCGGCGATGGCGGCTGAGGGATCGGGAGAGGAAGAAATCCTTGTGTGCGAGACGCCCACGCTCCTTGAGGTCATGGCCTGCCATTCGTCCAGCAGGCTGGAGTCGGTGTGGCGGACGATGAGTTCTAAGAAAGACTCGGCTTCGTGGAGGTGCTCGGTTTTGGCATGCTCGGGGACGGTTTGGGCGAGGACTTTGTAAACCTCGCCGAGGTGGCGGAGGAGCACGGCTTCGGCGCGCTCGAGTTTGTAGGTTTTGACGTAGTCTTCGAAGGACTGGTAGTTTTCGATCATCTCCCTCGCGACGGTCTTGGGCTTGACGTTTTCGCTGCCGAGGTAGGGGTGGCGGAGTTTGAAGGCGTTGAAGGTGGTGTAGATGAATTCGGCACCGGGTTTGGGGTGTTCGATCTGGTCGAGCAGGGCGATGCGGTCGTCGAATTCCATGCCTTCGTCCTTGAGCCGGGCCATGAGCTCGGATTTTAACAGATCGACCTGTTTGCGGAGAACGATCTCGGGGTTTTCCAGAATGGACTCGATGAGGGAGATGACATTGAAGGCGTAATCTTCGGCTTCCTTGTCGAGCTGAGGAATGGCGTCCAGCAGGAAGAGGCTGAGGGCGTGGTTGATGGAGAAGTCTTCGGGCAGCGAGACATCGACGACGACTTTCTGCGGGCCGCTGCGTTTGGCGGGCGGGATGATGTGGAGGATTTTCGCGCCGATGAGGCCGCGGAAGAGTTCGAAGGCGCGCTTTTTGAGGAGTTTCTTTTTGGAGGGCGGCTCGTGGCTGTCGTCGATGATCTTTTTCAACGCGGCGCAGCCGTCCTCGGTGGTGCGGGAGAGGACGTTGAGCAGGGTGTGGTGATAGACGGAGAAGCTGGAAACGAGCGGCTCGGGCGGGGCGGTCTGGAGTTTGGCGAAGGTTTGTTCGTCCCAGTGGACGTAGCCCTTTTCCGGCGGTTTGCGTTTTTCGAAGGACTTCTTTTTGTTGGCGGTGGCCTTGGCGGCGAGGCGGAGGTTTTCGATGATATGCTCGGGGGCTTGGGCGACGACGTAGCCGGTGGTGTCGAATCCGCGGCGGCCGGCGCGGCCGACGATTTGGCGGAAATCGCGGACGGCGAGGATTTTGGTGCCACGGCCGTCGTATTTGCAGAGGCCGGTGAGCATGACGGTGCGGATCGGGACGTTGACGCCGACACCGAGGGTGTCGGTGCCGCAAACGACCTTGAGCAGGCCGCGGGCGGTGAGCTTTTCGACTAACAGGCGGTATTTTGGCAGCAGACCGGCGTGGTGGATGCCGACGCCGTGGCGGAGGATTTTCGAGAGTTCGCGGCCGTAGGGGGAGCGGAAATCGGCGTCGTCGAGGGCGCGGGCGATGGCGTGTTTTTCCTCCTTGGTGCAGAAGTTGGTGGAGAGCAGGTCGCGGGCGGTGTCGGCGCAGGCGTTCTGGGTGAAGTGGACGAGATAGACGGGCGCGCGGCCT
>JBIPMR010000350.1:0-4691 GCA_044369025.1 Luteolibacter sp. | reverse complement strand
TAATCCTATGAATCCCACCCATCCATCACCCAAGCCACCTACGCCACACCTCGACACGCTCGAAAGCCTAACCGGCCTCGCTCGTGGTGAATACTACCGCAACCACTCCCGAGCCATTCGCCGGGAGTCACTCGCCTTGATTAGATACAACGCCAAGCCATGAGCACCACCACGCTGGACAACGCCGCTCTTTGTGGCTGCGGTTGCGGGAAGGCCATCAAGAAGAGCCGCCGTCCTGATCCGTCAAAGTATCTGCGGGGGCATTCCCCCACGGCAAAAGCCAATCTGACCAACCGCGGATTCTCTGCCGAAGCTCAGAAAAATGCCAGGGAGGCGTTTGCCCACAATCCCGTGATGAAAAAGGGAACTGGCCACATCAACAGCCGATCATGGCAAATACGAAGCCCAAGCGGCCGCACCTACCGATTCAGAAATCTGCGGGAGTTCATCCGTAGAAACGCGGAACTGTTCGCGCCCGAAGATACTGAGTGGAGAACCAAGCCAGACGGCGACATCACATGCAGAGCGTTCACTGGAATCGCTGGAATATCCATTCGCCTCAAGAATGCGCGAGGCTCTTGGAAAGGTTGGACTTGGTGCTCCCAGGTTGAAAAAATCCACAATGGCGGGCGATGCCTGCTTGGCCGCGACGAAGGCCATGATTTAGACACGGCGCCTTAGGGCATGGACCCTGTAATCTACGAGACCGGTGGCGGTGGGCAGCGCGGTGCAATTCTAGCAAACTGGGACGATCCCGCCGAGGTTCTTATGCGGAAGGAGGACGGCGAGGACGACGAGCAAATCACGCTGACCGGGATCGAGGGCATCCCAAGGAGCGCGCTGAAGACTCTCATCCGGTTCCTCATCCCGCAGACATCGAAGCCAGCTAAGCGCTGGCGCATTGCACAGCTCCGGTTGGCAATCCTGGCACAGATGACAGACGTTGACGACATCGGCGGGCAATCGTTTGAATCGTTAGCTCGCGAACTTAATTGCACTCGTGCACTGCTCTGTCATCACAGCTTACGCATGGTGGACTCGTTAGGCATGGACAAGGCGAAGCTAGGTAAACGCCGGGAGTCACGGGCGGTTTACAGTGCCTCGGCAACCGCAGCACACAAACGGCGTAGGGATCGGCTCAGCGCAGCGCAGGCAGTATGGACAGCTGGAACCACTCCCAAGCCCGTCAGCACCCCTTAACGCGCGATTGTGGGGCAGGTGGCGGGGTGGATACCCCCCCCCCTCCGGGTAACAGGTTTCCGCCCACCCAAGACCATCGGAGTTTTGCCACATTCCCCGCTTTCCGCGTGAGCCGCTCAAAAAACATCATGCCAACGCCACCGATTGACACCCGCCCCAGGCACATGCCACCCCGCCAAAAACCATCCAAGCCGCCCGCCCCGACAGTGAACGTTTCCCAGCTCGCCCGCGATCACGGCGTCTCCCGGGAAACTATCCGGAAATTGAGGACGAACGGAATCGAATTGTCTGATTCAAAAGCCGTCGCCGATGCACTCTCCTGCTCCAGAGCCAGGATTGCACCACCGGCACCCTCACCGACCGATGGCGAAACTTTCGCCGAAGCCCGGCGCCGCCGCGCGGTCGCCGATGCAAACCGCGCCGAAGTCCTCGCCGCCCGCGAATCCGGCAGCGTGATCGAGGTCGCCGCCGTGGAAGCCTCATTCGCGGCGCTAGGCGCTGAAATGCGGTCGCGCTTGCTCTCATGGATTGGCACACTGCCGACTCAGTTGGAGGGACTCGACGCGGCTCGGATCCAGCGGCTGCTCCGGGAGAAAATCACCGACCTGCTCACCGCGATACACGGGAATGAACCCATCCCGAAATCATGAAACCCGCTGAGCTTGCTGGTAGGTGTTTTGACACCCGCCCCAAGTTGTCCATGCAGAACATCCGCAAAATCCCGCTAGATATCGACCTCGCCGAACGTGCATCGTTCTACAGCGTATGCGAACGATCGGCCCGCCGATGGCATAATGATGGCGTGAACTTATCCGATCCGTGCGAGGTCGCGCTGCACCTCGCCGGCCAAAAATCACCGGCCCCCGCAGCGGTCGCCGCCGTCCGAAAAATCCTTTCTGCTGAACTCGAATCACTCACCTAACATCATGCCATTACCCACCCCCGAAGAATTTCTCGCCAAGCTCACCGCCTCGCCCACCGATGCCGCTGCATTCGACGCCGCCACCCGCCGCGAGCGACCGCACTGCAAGACCCGCCGTGAGGCCGTAGCTGCCACTCTCTCCGCAGTAAAAGCAACCCTAGCAGAAAGTGCCGCGATGAAGGCACAGCTCGCCACGAAGCGCCAGAAAATCGCCGCCCTTGAATCCGCTCGAGCTACAGCGGGCCGACTGAAAACCTCACCTCAAACACCTATGACTACTCCATCCGCAACATCTATCGCATCGGAAATCCTCCGACTCCAAGCCGAGGCCGAAGCAGCCGCCAAGATCAAAACACGCGCTCAGTTCAATGAGCTGACCCCACAAGCCAAGTCTGATTTCTTCCGCAAGGGTGGCAAACTCGCCTAATCACTAACCGATCACATATTATGACCACATCCCAAAAATTACAAGCCGCACGCGAAGCAGTAAGCTCCATCCCGCAACCTCTGCGCTCCGCATGGGTGAGCGTGGAAGCCCTCCGACAAGTCCGTGATGAGCACGCTGCCGCCCTGCGGTTTGAGCTACTCACACAACCTAACCCGAACCCGTTAGACATCGGTAATTGCACGGATCGTCCGTTCCACCTTTCAACAATCCCGCGCAATCGGGAGCATTTGGCTCTGGTGAATCTTATCACTCTGGCGGAGAGTCTCCCGGAATTCATCGAAGCCGATAAAATTCTCCGCAATCTCGTTTCTGAGGTGCGCGGTCTGGAGGCGAAGCTCCAACAGGAAATCGACCTGGCAGCAAGGGTCGAGCAAGATCGACGCGACGCAATCGAAGCAGCCCGCGCCGAGGCACTCGCCGAGATCGACGCTCGCTTCGCCGAACCGGAACCACCGGCACCCGCCGAACCTGAGAAGCCGTTTCGCGGCAAGGTCACCCGCGAACTGGCAGGCGTGTAAATTTTGCGGTTGCCGGGTGGCAGCCGCAGGGAAAAAATGCTCATACGTTTGACCCGGCTCCGTCCCTCGCCAGTCTGAGGGGCGGAGTTTCCTTTTCCGCTGGCCAAGGTTGGATGCCTGCTTAGCACGATGCCGACGCCAGCCCTCCTAGCCTTCATCGAGTGATGGAGGCACCGCGCCCGCCTCGGTTTCATCCCGAGGCGGGTTTTTTCTTGCCAGTGGCGAGGGTTTGCGCTTTTCCTCGGTTGCCGGTGCGCTAACACCGATCTGCAATCTCAGTCTCGGACCACGAATCCGGGCGCAGCAACAACCAGAGAATTGAGTCCCGTCCTTAGGATACCCCGGCGCGTCGTAGCACAGGGGGAAAGCTTTAGCGAGCTTCCTGAGGACGGGACTTTTTTTTGAACCAACAATGAGAACCATCGAAAAAACCACCAAGGCCACATCGGCCACCGCCCGCAGGAAAACCAAGCTCGTCAGCAGAGACAGGATCACGAGCGAAAGGGTAATCAAGGAATACTGGGTGCGCGTTACATTCATGGTGCCCGCCGAATACGCCGCAATACTGGGAACGCCGGGGCGGTGCGCGGACCGGGGGAGCGCGTGCGTCTGGGAGGATGCGGAACAAGTCCGGATCGACCAATGGCGGAGTCCCTACAAGTTGAACGGCGTCCGGCACCCGGCGCTTAAAACCCTGCTGGAAGCAATCCTCAGGATGAATCTGGACACCCCGTTGACCTACGCGATTCCTTG
Source organism: Luteolibacter sp. (assembly GCA_044369025.1). Taxonomy (GTDB): domain Bacteria; phylum Verrucomicrobiota; class Verrucomicrobiia; order Verrucomicrobiales; family Akkermansiaceae; genus Luteolibacter. Next base: position 850 of record JBIPMR010000350.1, on the reverse strand, counting down.
CGATGAATGGCCGCGCATCAAGACTGTCTGTAAGGCGCTGGAAATCTCCACGTGCGATTACCTGCTGGCATCGGCCGAATACAACTACCAGTTGATCAAGGCGCGAGCCGAAGCCGCCGCCATGGCCTGACCCTCACCCATCCCAAGGCCCCGCTGGTTCGTCCGGCGGGGCTTTTTTCGCGCCCAGGATGGCCGTCACGGCGAGTGGCTGCCATGGTGCCGGGAGAATTTGGAGTTTGACGCAAGAACAGCTCAAAAATACATCGCAATTTACAGGGGTAAAAACGAAGTCGCTTCGTATTTAGGCATCGAAGAAGCCTACCGCCTCCTCTCCCAGCCCGCGCAACCGGAGGAGCCGGAAGCCGACGCCCCCAAATTTGGGGACGCCTCGAAGGCCGGGGAGATTCCGGCGTGCCGTTCGTCGGTGCGGGGAGTTGCTGAAGGAGATTGATAAAGCACAGCCCGGACCTAAAGAATTAAAGGCCCCCGCAGGCCCTCAATTATCTCCCCGCCAAGACGCCGCAAAGGACGCTGGGCTATCTCCGAAGCAGGCCAAGACCGCTATCCGGGTTGCCAATGTCCCTAACGAAATCTTTGTCGAGCAGGTAGACAGCGCGGAACCCCCGACGATCACCAAGCTTGCCGGAACCTCGCCAAGCCCCGCAGGTTTGCGCACCTTGAAAATGACGGGTGGAATCGACGCCCTCAAATTTGAAGGCGTTCTCGAAGGCGGGAATCTCAGCCCTCAAATTTGAGTGCTGATCGAAGGTAGGAATAGATGTCCCCAAGTTTGGGGGCATCTCGAAGGCCGGCGAGATCCTGGCGGGACAGGCGAAAGAACGCAAAGCGC
>JBIPMR010000351.1:0-4691 GCA_044369025.1 Luteolibacter sp. | reverse complement strand
TCAATGTGGTGGTTACGACACCAGGCGGCAGTTCCACCGATCCGGTGACCTTCACCTACGAAGGCCCGCCCGCCCCTGTGGTGGATGTCCTCTTGCCGAATACCGGCCTGACCACCGGCGGCACCATCGTGACGCTCAGCGGCATCAACTTCCTGGGCACCAGCTCGGTCACCTTCGGCGGCACCGCTGCGACGCTTGGATCCGTCACGTCCACCGGCATCACCGTGACCAGCCCGGCTCATGCGGCCGGTGCGGTCAATGTGGTGGTTACCACGCCGGGCGGCAGTTCCACCGACGTGGCGACCTTCACCTACGAAGCCCCGGTCTCCGCCCTCGAGAGCTGGCGCTCTGCCTGGTATGGCCCCGGTGCCACCAATACGGGTAATGCCGCGGACAGCGCTGATCCCTACCATACCGGCATCCCCAACATTCTCGTCTTCGCCTTCCTCGGCCCAAACCAGAACCCCGCCACCGCGCAGATCAGCCAGTTGCCGCAGGTCACTCGTAGTGGTGGTTTCCTGACCTACCAGTTCACCGAACCGGCAGGCGTCAGCGGTATCACCTATGGCGCGGAGTGGAGCGCTACGCTGGGCGCCACCGCCAACTGGCAACCCGTCACCGACACCGGCACCGCGCCAGAGCACATCTTCAGCACACCCATTAGCGGCGACCGCAAGTTCCTGCGCCTGACGGTCTCACCAACCCCCTGACTTTCATCCAGTCCACTCCACAACCATGGTGACATCACCCGCTATTCTGAGCCGGTCCTGCCATCAGCTTTCTCAGCGGCCTTCATCTCAAATGCTTCGGTCCCCAATGGCAGACACTTGGAATTTGAGATTGGAGAATGAGGAAAAAGGAAGAATTGATGATCGTGGAGTTTTGAAGGGGAGCAGGAACCAGGCGGCGGAGGCGATGATGTCTTCCTCGATCCTTGCCCTCTGGCGGAAAGAAAGATAGTCGAATCCCCGTCTCTGTGTGACTACTCCGCAGAGTTCACCCCAATCCCATTCCCATTCATGAAAAAACCAATCCGCATCGGCCTCATCGGCTATGGCTTCATGGGCCGCACCCATTCGAACGCCTACTCCCAACTCTCCCACTTCTTCGACACCGAGCACGTCCCGGTCCGCCAGGCCGTCTGCGGCCGCGACCAGGAAAAGGTCGCCGCCTTCGCCGAAAAATGGGGCTATGCCTCCTACGAAACCGACTGGCGCGAACTCGTCAAACGCGAGGACATCGACGCCATCGACATCTGCACGCCCAACGATTCCCACGCCGAGATCGCCCTCGCCTGCATCGCCAACGGAAAAATGATCCTCTGCGAGAAACCGCTCGCCCTCAACGGCGAGCAAGGTGAGAAAATGGTCGAAGCCGTCGAGAAATCCGGCCTGCCCAACCTCGTCTGGTACAACTACCGCTTCCTTCCCGCCGTCACGCTTGCCAAGAACATCGTCGATGCCGGCGAACTCGGCCGCGTTTTCCACTACCGCGCGAATTTCCTCCAGGACTGGACGATTTCAGAAGAACTCCCGCAAGGCGGTGCCGGTCTCTGGCGTCTCGATGCCGCGGCCGCCGGTTCCGGCGTCACCGGCGATTTGTTAGCCCACTGCATCGACACCGCCCGCTGGATCAACGGCGACATTGTTTCGGTTAGCGCGATGACCGAGACCTTCATCAAGGAGCGCGTCCACACCGCCACCGGTGAGAAACAGGCAGTCACCATCGACGACGCCTGCGCCTTCCTCGCCCGCTTCGAAAACGGCTCGCTCGCCATTTTCGAGTCCACCCGCTACGCCCGCGGCCACAAGGCGCTCTACACGTTTGAGATCAACGGCGAGAAAAAATCCCTCGCCTGGGACCTCCACGACCTCAACTACCTCTCGTATTTCGACCACGGCGTCCCCGGCGACCGCCGCGGCTGGACCAACATCCACGCCACCGACGGCGACCACCCGTATTCCGGCAACTGGTGGGTCCCCGGCCTTTGCCTTGGCTACGAACATTCCTTCACCCACGAGCTCGCCGAGTTCTTCAAATCCCTCGACGACCCAAGCGCCGAAAAACGCTACCCCGACTTCCGCCACGCCCTCGGCACCCAATACGTCTGCGATGCCGTGCTGGAATCCGCCAAGACCAAGCAGTGGGTGGACGTGAAAAAATCCTGAGGAGCCGGTTTTTCAACCGAATCACTCCAACTCCAAGGTCCGCCCGGGCCTTGGAGTTTTTCTTTGAAAAATTTTCCGCGCAATTGGTTGCGCGAAACCATTCCAACACGACTCAGTGGCGGGCTTGTGAAATTTTTCACAAGAAAATTGCTTATTGGCTATATTCTCATAAACACACTCCATGCTCCAAGCCGCCATCGCACTCCTGATGATCATGGGTCTCATCGCGGCCTCCGCATTGGCAGCCTTCTGGTGGGCGGCGAAGAACAAACAATTCGAAAACGTCGAGGAGGGCTCGCTCACGATTTTCGACGCCGACGAACCCGTCGGAAGGTCCACCGACGCCTTTCCCGGCCAATCGAATGCCAAGCGCTGAGCCACTTCCCCTGATCCCTCACGATGAACGAAACTGACATTCAAAAAAGCCGCGAAGAGCGCCTCGCAATCGACCGTGCCGCGAAAAAACCGGTCGGCATGTTGATCGGCACCTCGCTGATCTAGCTGCTGATCGGGGCGTCGATCAAACTGCACAACCCGGGATTTCTGGCGGATACCGACTGGCTCACCTTCGGCCGGGTCCGGCCGGCGCACTTGAATACGGTGGCATATGGCTGGCTCTCCACCGCCGCTATCGGCATCGGCCTGTGGATTCTCTCGCGTCTGTGCCGGGTGCCGATCAAGGACGACATGAGCCTCACCCTGGCGGTCGTTTTCTGGAACATCGGCAATGCCGTGGGCACCTGGGTGCGGGCGACAGCACCTTGATCGAGTGGCTCGAGTATCCGGCGTATGCCGCACCGCCGCTTTTGATCTCGTTCGCCTTCGTGATGATGACCGCCGTCAGCCTGATCCGCAGGCGGGCACCGGGTCATATCTATGTTTCCCAGTGGTATATCGTGGCGGCCTTCTTCTGGTTTCCGCTGATGTATCTCACCGTCCAGATGCTCTTGTTGTGGTTCCCGGTCCAAGCTGCCGCGCAGGCACCGATGAACTGGTGGTATGCCCACAACGCGCTGGGCCTCTGGTTCACCCCGATCGGCCTGGCGTCGATTTACTATCTGATGCCAAAAGTCATCGGAAAGCCCATCCACAGTTACTACCTCACGCACTTCACCCACATTTCCCAAAACTAACGTCACTTGCCGCCCGGAGAGATCTCGGTAGCCTCCGGAATGGGTCATGTGCGACAACAAAGGCGGCGGGTTTCCGGCATTGCATTTGGGGATCCGAAGCCCGTGTCACGCATTTCAGCCGCCATTCTTGCATGGGTCGCTTCGTTCGGCCTCGCCTTGGCGCAGACCCAGCCGACGCCGCAAACCCTCCCCTATTCCCAGGATTTCGGGACCATCCCGTTTACCAGCCTGCCAAGCGGAATCGCCGCTTGGAGCGGGCTGAATGGCGTCTCTATCAACACCCAGGCCCTCGCCGCCGGCACTACGCCAACCGCCAACGCGATCCTGGCGGCGACCGAAAATGTCGGAACCACCGCCGGTTCTTTCGGCTACGCGACCGCAGGCAACGCCCGCTTCTACATCCAAACCAGCGGCAGCACGACCAACGGCGTCAACCAGCTTGCGCTTGCGGTCAACACCACCGGGCAAGCCGGCGTGACGCTTCAATATGATGTCGAAAGCATGGTTGCCAACACCCGGACCATCGGAGTCGTCTGCCAATATCGCGTCGGCAACACCGGCGGCTGGAGCACCTTGGCAGCGAGCACCGGATTGAATCCCTACAGCCAGTCGGGAGGCAGCCCCGGTCTGAAAACGTCCCCTAACATCTCCCTGCCGGCCGCAGCGATGAATCAACCCACCGTCCAGATCCGCTGGGCAATCTGGCGCGGCTCCGAATCCGGAGACAGCTCCGGCATCGCCATCGACAACATCGTCGTGACCGGATCCCCCGCCGGAAATACGCTTGCCATTTCGGTGTCTCGCACGTCCCTCCCGGAAAATGGAGGTGCCACCGCCCTCATCACCGTCACCACCTCCTCGCCGGTGACTTCGGACCTGCCGGTCACTCTAACGATCAACGATCCGACGGAGCTCCTGTTGGAAGGTCCCAACCCGTCGATCATTCCCGCCGGAGCAAGCGCCACCACCTTCACCGTTCGTGCCGTCGATGACGCGATCGCCGATGGCCCGCAAGCGGTTAGTCTGTTCGCCTCCGCGCCATCCACCGTTCCCGCGTCCACCACCCTCACCGTGGTGGATGACGAAGACGGTTTTTCCCCGCCCACGGGATATTATGACGCCGCCGAAGGCTTGACCGGTGCGGCACTCAAAGCCGCGCTCAATTCCATTATCAGCGAAGGACATGTGCAGTTCACCTACAGCGGGACCCTGAACCCTCTGCGCGCCATCCACGAAGACCCCGCGAACCCGGCCAATCTTCTCACGGTGTATTCCGGGACCTCGCTCGGGAAATTCGCCAACTATTATTCCGGCCAGAATGGTGACACCACCTGGAGCCGCGAGCACGTCTGGCCGGTCTCGTTCGGGCTCAACACCGAAAACGTCGATC
>JBIPMR010000349.1:0-4709 GCA_044369025.1 Luteolibacter sp. | reverse complement strand
GTAACCGGCGTCGGCGGCGGGCACTCGATGCAGACCGCGAGGGTGCCCCACACCACGTTGAGGGTGCTGCCATTGGAACCGCTGCCGGGCGCGAAGCCGAAGCAGAGCTTGCCGATCCCGGCGTTGACCGTGGCGGTGCAAACAGTATCGAAGCCGCCGCTTTGCAGGAACTGGCAACGGACCGCGTCGCAGAGGCGTGTCAGCCATTGCTCGAAGGTCAGGCCGGTGGCGGTGATGCGCACCTTGGCGGTGAAGGCATCGTAGCCCTCGAAGTTCGGGCCGCGCAGGCGGGCGTTGATGCGGATGCAGCAATTCGGGTTGTCCTTGAAGCAGGCGAGCCAGTCGGCCTCCGGGATTTCAACGCACATCTGCTGCGGGGTGCCAGCGACGAAGTAGTTGTCGTAGCGCTTTTTCAGCGGATCCGGATTGGTGGGATCACCACGGAACGGCACGTTGGCCACCGGAGGACCGGCATTGGGCACGCCGTTCGGTTCCCAAACCCAGCCCGGCTCGTCAATCACCATGTCCGGGAACACGGGGATGAAGTTTTCACAAACTCCGTTGCCGGTCTCGAGCTTGATGTCACCCACGGTGAAATTATCCGGAACCGCGCCGACACAGGCGATGATGCGGGTGGGCGTGGCACCCATCACGTCGAACGGAACGACCGGACCGGTCGGGCCGTTCATCGCCACGACGCAGAGGTCCTTCGGATCGGCCGGGAAACCGGTGCCGGTGATGACGACGAAATCGCCGGGCTCGAGCGGATCGGCCGGAGTCGGCTGAGGCTCGATGCCGGTGATGGTGGGCTGGGTTTCGGGCGTGATGCAGATCTGGAAGTTACCCCAGTTCACCTGGCCGTCTTGATAGGTCAGGTAGATTTCCGGGATGCCGTCGTTGTCGGTATCCTCGACGGTGCACTCGACCCAGAAGCCGGACTGCTGGAAAAAGGCGCAGCGGATCACGTCGCAGAGGCGGGCGGCGCAATCGAAGACGGTGCCATTCCCTTCGGTGAAACGAACCTTCTTCACGTATTGGTCATAGCCTTTGATCTTCCCGGGCGTGTGGTCCCAGAGGCGGGCACTGATTTCGATGCAGGACGGGAGGGGCCAGTTGAAGGGCTGGGTCGGATTGGCGGGGTCCGCGAGTTCTAGGCACATCCGGCCATTGACCACTCCGCCGGTGAGCCAGACGGTGTTGGGGACTGCTGGGGTTGCCTGTGGGATGAAAACCGGAATGGGAACCGGATTTTGCTGTTCTGGGTCGTCCTGCTGGTCGTTTTCGACATCGCCATCGGCGCGTTCCCAAACCCAGATGGGTTCTTCAATGATCACGTCGCGGAAGGCCGGAACGGGTCGGCCACGATTGCCATTGCCGCGCGCCACCATCACCTGACTGGGGACGCCGATGAGCTCCGGCGGCACTTGCAGGATGCGGGCACGGATCTGGGTGTCGGTGGCGCCGAGCACTTCGAGGGGCACGACTTGGTTGGAACCCGCGGGCATCAGGACAAGGCAGAGATTGTCAGGCTCGGTGCCGAAGTTTTGGCCGGTGATGGTGACGATGTCGCCGGGTTGGCCGGTGGTCGGCTGGATGCTCGCGACGACCGGCGGCGCCGATTGCCGCGACAGCGCGACGATTTCAAGCGGCATGATGTCGGAACCGGTAACTTCGAAGCGCTGGACCCGTTCGGCGCCCGCGGTGGGTCCATCGACGAGCAAGCTGAGGTCGCGTCCGACGAGGAAGTTGTTGCCCACGCTCAGGCGGAAGTCGCGGTCGAAGCGCTTGCGGTAGCAGGGCAGCGTTGAGCCAATCGGTTTGCCGAATGAAACGAGGCGCGGTTCGCCGATGCCGGGAATAGCTCTGAGGCGGGCGATGTCCGGACCCGTGCCCGTCTGGATCGCGCCGACGAGCACGCCGCTGGCATTGTGGACCTGAATGAGAGTGCCGATTCCCGCTCCGAGGGCGGAAAAGTCCGTCCCGACAGCGATCTGGCCCGTCCGCAAGTCGCGGAAGCTCGCCTTGCCCAGGCCGCGACCGGGAATGCCGTCGCTGTAACCAAACGAGCTGAACTCCAGCGTCCCGCCCGCGTTACCAAAGAGGTCAAGCGGCTCAAGGTGAACGAATCCGTCGCTGTCCGGACGAAGATCGAGCCGCACGCCGTTGCGACCCTCGTCTTCAAAATTGAATACCGTGACGCGAGGCTGGCCGCTTTCCAGCAGTCTCGCCTCCGCCACGCTTGCGTTTCCGATCGGAGTGCCGGGGCGCTGGAGATCGATCTCGGCAAAGACATCGAAGAAACTATCGATCTGGAACTGGCCGCCCGGCGGATTGCCAAGGCGCAGGTCGATGCTGCGGACTGCCACATCGCCGTCGTTGCTCGGGCGAATGATGACAATTTCATCGGCGAAATTGAGCTGGTAGGGGGCCTGGACCGAGGTGAAGAGCAACTGGCCATTAAAGCGGTAGGTGTTGGCGACGAAGGGACCCTCGCGGGCGGTGCCGAAACCCGTGAGTCGTGGCTGCTGAATGCCGTCCGGGCTCGTGAGCGCGCCGAGAAGTCCTGGCGTCATCGTCCGCATGCCTCTGACTTCACCGTTGACCTTGAACTGCACCATCAGATTGGGTTCGAGAGACGATGAAATTTGGTTAGCGATGACGCACAGCTTTGCGCGATCTTCGTAGTCGAATCGGTCCAGAACCAAACCCGACTGGACGGCGAAGTCGATGTTGTAGGTGATGTCAAAGAAACTACCCACCGTCCAAGGACCACTGTCGGGCAAAGTGGCGAAGGTGCCGGTGCCGGGGTTCGGCAGGGCGATGCAAACGCCGTCTTGGCCAGACGAACCAAGGTTGCGTAGATTGAGACAGTCGGCCGAGGTATCGAGCAGCGCGTTTCCAAGTCGGCTGAGGCTCACGCCTTCATAGGTGCGCGGCGCTGCCGATGGGGCGGTCCCGTGATCCGGGCCACTAGCGAGGCGGAGGTCTTGATACAACTGAATCGCACCGATGAGCGGGGTCACGTTGGTGGGAATGGCCAACGCCACCTGGACTTGCGCCCCAGGCAGGAGGGTTACCTGGATCGGCAGCCACACTTGCCCACTGGCGGTCTGGCCACGGGCGAAAAGCTGGGTCGCGAGATCCGCGCGGGACCCCGACAGTCGGAGTTCGCCCATCACCACCGGGGCCACCGAGGAAAAACCGTTGGGCGTTCCGTCCATGATTTTCTGGCCCGTCAGGGAAATGGGATTGAAGGCAGCATCAAAGAATTCCTGTTGCAGCGAGATCTGAATGGTTTCACCCGGTTGGAAGGGCTGCCCTCCGTTGCCAAGCTGAATTTGGTGCCGCACCGCACTCTGGTCGGTGGCAGGGATGAGGCTGGGGCTGGCCGTGATCGGCCGACCCGGACGGATCGGCTGCGTGTGGTTCAGCAGGGCGCCGACTGTGAATGTACCCGCATCGAAGACAACCTCGGGCCAGTTGGCGTTGACCACCCATCCCACTTGGCCGATTTCCGGGCAGTCGAGTAGCGGTGGCGTCGCATCGTTGACCGCGAGCACCACGCTGGGCGCGCAGCCGAGGCCACGGCCGCTGAAACCGCCGGTGGCGGGGTTGCGGTAGGCGCCCTCGAGCACGGTCACCGATTCGGTGCAGGTGCCGCTGGCGCAGAGGCCCCACGGGCGGGCGATCATCGGGCAGTAGATCGTCTGTCCTGCGGGAATCACGACCTTTTTCGTGATGACGTAAGGCACGCTCTTGCGCGGATCGGTCGGCAGCGGCACGCAGGGAAGTCCAGCGGGTAGATTGTCAGCGAAGAGGATCGGGATGGTGTCGCCCACCGGGTCCGCCGGAGTGAAGGGGATGTCATTTCCGGGGTTGGGAACTCCTGATGGTGTGACGTCGGAAGCGACATTCGAATTGTTGCGTGCGCCGACACGGAGGGTGCCGCGGAAGTCGTTTGCCGTGTTGTTGGTCAGGCAGTAGCTATATCTCGCTTGGCTGCCGGGATGGATCGGGATGAAGGAATCGACCGGAGCGAGGGTCACACTATCCACTAACCGGATCTCCAACGCCGGTTTGCCAGGCATTCCGGACACTTCGTCGGTGATGCAAACCACCGGCACCGGGCCGCCCACGTCAGAGCGGGTGGTGATTGAGTCCTCGAGCACCATGCCGTCGTTGAAGGTTACACGAACGGTGGCGTTGATGGTGCACAATCGCGGAGCGCCGGGAGCGGCGAGCAGGGTGATCGGGATGTCACTAAAGGCCGCGGTCGGGGCGCTGGTCCCTGTGACGGAGTTTTCGACGGTGCCGCCGCAGTTCAGGCTGGCGGTGTAGGTGATGAGCGTCGGCACCGGACATTGTCCGACCGGTGCGAAAAACGAGTTACCAATGAACACGTTGAGCCGGACCGGAACGCTGCCGCCGGCGGGAGCGGCGATGACGGTTCCGGGACTGATCACGTTGAGCACCACGCTCTTCGAGCAGGGGGTGCGGGGAGTGCCCTTGCAGGCGTCGGCGCGGGGAATCGCAAGCGTGGCGATCACCGCAACTGCCATCGCGATGCCGCGCAGCGGGAATGATTCTGGATTCATGTCCGTATGGGTTGTTTGTTGTTCTGGGTTGTTGGTCATTGCCCGGAAACCAAGACCCCGGCACTGCGGGTGGCCCGAACGATGAGGGGGGGGGAGATTCGGCTCGGGGGGAAG
>JBIPMR010000348.1:0-4714 GCA_044369025.1 Luteolibacter sp. | reverse complement strand
CGCAATCCGGGATCGTGGATCGAAAACCGGCGGTAAAACCGTCATTTAGGGGGATCTTAACTTGCTCACCTCTTCGGCTTTATCGAGGTCGTTTAGTGAGGTCTGTGGGAAGTTGAATCGGGAAGACCATTGCTCGGATGGGACAAGAAAAAACGCCCGCTTCCGGGCGGCGAAACTTGTGTCTGGACGGGACCCCGATGAAGCCTGATTCGTGCCAATTCCCCTCATAATCCGCATGAATCCTGCAGATTTTCCGGAGCCGCCGGTTCGCGAGGCGGAAGCCTGCCGCCCGAAGACTCAACCCGGCCTGCGGGTGATTTTCAGCAAGCGAACTAGGACTTCCAGTTCAGCGCGCCTTTTTTCAAAGCGTAAACATAGGCGAACACCAGAATCCCGGCGAAGCCGGCCATGCTGAGCAAGGCGACGGGGCCGTGGCTGGCGGTTAGATCGCGGAACTGCACCGCCCATGGATACATGAACACCACCTCGATATCGAAAATGACGAACAACATCGCGACCAGATAGAACTTCACCGAAAACCGCGGAGCCCCCTCGCCGATCGGCAGCATGCCGCATTCGTAGGCGCTGTCCTTGGTCGCATTGGTCTTGGCGGAGCGGCCGAAAACGACGCTCAGTCCCAGCACGGTGACGGCGAATCCGATGGCGATCAGCACTTGCAGGAGAACGGGTAGATAGTCGTGTGGCATGGAATCAGAAGGGTGCGACGTGGTTTTAGGCAGCAATCCCGGCGATGGGTAGCAAAAAAAACCCGCGCCCTTGCGGGGCGCGGGAGATTCCATGGAATCGAATCAGTCTTCTTGCGCTGCGGCTTCCTGGGCTGCGGCGTAAGCGCTGGAAGCTTCATGAACGCGGGCCGTGCCCTTGTATTCCTTGCCGATTTTTTCGACAAGGCCACGGGTGACCAGGTTTTGGAGCTTCTCGTATGCACGGAGCCTGAGCATTTCCTCGCCGCCGCTCACTGCATTGCGGACCTTGAGGTTTGCAAAAACCCGTTCGAAGAGGTCGTTGAAACCAAAAACTTTCTTTTCAGAAAGCACACTGCAGAGTTCATCAGTAACGTGATCAGGAAGGCGACGTGAGAATCGAGTACGTTTCGTTGTAATTGCCATAACGAGATGAGAATACTCGAACTTGTGACAAAAGCGACTCAAAAAATGCCGGGATATACCGAATCAATCTAAATAATAAGCAAGAATTTATTTTCTGCTCCTGCAAAAAGATCTGGGATCTGTGAATTTGCAGGCTTGACAGGTCGGCGGTTTTCTCCACTCTCCGCGTCCCGTCGCGTCGGAAACGTGGTGGCACCCGAATCTCATGAAAAAGGACCTTCATCCGAAATACAATCCGGTCGTCTTCGTTGACATGACCACCGGCAAACGCTTCATCAGCCGCTCGACCAAGACCTCTGAAAAGAAGGAAATCATTGACGGTGTGGAGCATAGCTTGATCTCGATCGGCATCACTTCCGATTCGCATCCGTTCTTCACCGGCCTCGCCCAGTTTGTGGACACCGAGGGCCGCATCGACAAATTCCAAAAACGCTTCGGTGCCGTTCGTCGCGTCGGGAAGCCGAAAATGGACTGATCCCAGTCCCATTCCTGAATTTCACCAAACGCCCGCCTGCCTCGCGCAGCCGGGCGTTTTTCTGGGGTGACGGCGCGCCACCCGTTGCCCCCGGTGGAAGAAATGCTTGTTGCCCGGGCGGGATCCGAACACGCTGTTTCCGACCATCCACTCAATGCGCACGACCATGAAATATCCGAGACTCCAGCTTTCCGCCCGCTCGTTTCCGAACTCGACCGCCCTCATCGCCGCACTTGCCATGACCGCCTCCACCCCTTTCAGCCACGCACAAGAGGACATGAGCAAGCCGGTCATCACCACCGAGACCCGCAAAGGCGAGGATGGCAAGGACGTGCTCTACATGTTTATCGACGGCATCAAGGTGCACGAGTTGGACACCAGCAAGCAGCCGCTGCCTCCGGTCGTCGCGCCGGGTGAGCCTGCCGGATTTTTCGCCCCGCCGACGGATGCGACGGTGCTTTTCGATGGCAGCGAAAAGGCGCTGACGGAAAATTGGACCGATACCAAAGGGGGGCCGAGTGGCTGGAAAGTGGTCGATGGCGCCCTCGAATCGGTGAAAAAAGCCGGCTACATCCAGACCAAGCAAAGTTTCGGCTCCTGCCAGCTTCACATCGAGTGGGCGGCACCGGTCAAGGTCGGGGGCGATGGCCAGGGCCGCGGCAACAGCGGGGTTTTCCTGATGGGCACCTACGAAGTGCAGGTGCTCGACAGCTTTGAAAACGTGACCTACGCCGACGGCCAAGCCGGGGCGCTCTACGGCCGCAGCAAGCCCTTGGTCAACGTCTGCCGCAAGCCCGGCGAGTGGCAAAGTTACGACATCATTTTCCACCGCCCGCTGTTTGATGAAAAAGGCAAGGTCACCCGCCGCGCGACTTTCACGGTGCTGCACAACGGTGTGTTGATCCAGGACCACGTGGTTCTCAGCGGCGGCACCGGCTGGATGGGCCCGCATGCGGCCTCGGATTATAAAGCCCACCCGGACAAACTTCCCTTCGCCCTGCAGGATCACGGCAACCCGGTCCGCTTCCGTAACGTCTGGATCCGCGAGCTGAAGGACTGATCCGGAGTTCCTTTTGCTTGGCGGGTGAATCATCTCACGCTTTGCTGCCCGCATGCTTGCCAAGCGAATCATCCCCTGCCTTGACGTGACCGATGGCCGCGTGGTCAAAGGCGTCAACTTCGTCGATCTGATCGATGCCGGCGACCCGGTGGAATGCGCGATCGCCTACAATTTGCAGCAGGCGGACGAATTGGTTTTCCTCGACATCACCGCCTCGTCCGACAAGCGCAACACGATGGTCGATGTGGTCCGGCGCACGGCCGAGCAATGTTTCATTCCTCTAACCGTCGGCGGCGGCATCCGCACGGTGGAGAACATGCGCGAGATGCTGTTCGCCGGAGCGGACAAGGTCGGCATCAACACCTCCGCCGTGACCAATCCGGGCTTGGTGGATGAGGGAGCCAAAGCCTTCGGCAGCCAGTGTATCGTGGTGGCGATTGACGCCAAGCGCGAAGGCCCGGGAAAATGGGGCGTTTACACCCACGGCGGCCGCACGCCGGTGGGGCTGGACGCGGTGGAATGGGCGAAGGAAGTCTGGCGCCGCGGTGCGGGCGAAATTTTGCTGACCAGCATGGATTCGGATGGCACGCAGGCCGGTTACGACATCGAACTTACCGCCGCGGTTTCCTCCGCAGTGGGCATCCCGGTGATCGCCAGCGGCGGCGCGGGGAATCTCGATCACATGGTGGAGGTGCTGAACGCCGGCAAGGCGGATGCGGTTCTCGCAGCCAGTATATTCCATTTCGGCATGCACACGGTCGGCGAGGCAAAACGGCACTTTGCCAACAAGGGCATCCCGGTGCGGCCGCTGGTAGAAAGGTAGTCCATGACTTCAGCCCAATGCCTTCAAGGAGCGGCGATCTCCGAATCGCCGTGCCCATGGAAAGCCAATGATTCGGAACATTCGCTCCCCCCATTGTCATCTCATGGGCTTGGGCGGATCGGAGTCGGCCCCTCCTTGGTTGTGAGACACTTCAACCCAGTTCCGACAGCTTGGAATATTTCCAATCCTCAAAGGCATTGGACTTCAGTCCGTTCTTTGCGGAACTCTTCCAGGCTAAACCAACTGTAAGGAATTCCAAGCGTCGCGGATCGGCAGGTCGTGGCGCTGGCGGTCGAGGAAAAAGCTGACCTTGCGGTAGCCGGCGGACTCCAACAGCTCCAGCGCGGTGATGTAACCCTCGCCGACGCGCTCGGGAATGTGGGCGTCGGCGCCGATGACCACCGGGATGCCGCGTTCCCGCATCATCCTCAGCTGCGAAGGCGAGGGATTCATTTCCGGCAGCGCCTTGAGCATGCCGCTGGTGTTGAGCTCCATCGCCACGCCGGTGGCGGCGATGCGGTCGAGCGCGCGCTCGATATCGGGACGGATGCGTGCGAAATCCCAGTCGGCGGGCGATTCGTTTTTGATCAGGTCCGGGTGGGCGAGCGTGTCGAACAGGCCGCTTTCGGCGGATTGCGCGAGGTGTTCGTAGTAGAGTTTCTGATAGGTATGGGTGTCGCCGGTGTAGAAGAGTTTCCGGTAGTCGCCAACCTGATAGTGGATGGAGCCCAACACATGGCTGAGCGGGACGCGGGCGTGGAGTTCTTCCAGCCAGGGCTCCACGCCCGGATAGAAATCACTCTCGATGCCAAGCCGCACGTCGAGGCGGCCGGCGAAGGTTTCGCGGGTGGCGGCGACCCGGGCGACGTATTCGCCGTATTGCCCGGGATTCATCCGCACGCTGGCGGAATAGCCGCCGGGCAGCGGGCAGTGGCAGGTGAAGGTAATCCCCTTGAAACCGCGGGCGAGGGCGACGGCGGCGTAGTCATCCGTGGTGCCGAACGCGTGTTTGCACAGGGTCGTGTGGCAGTGGGATTCGTAAAGCAGTGGCGCGGTCATGGAAATGGTTACTCCAGCATCGCGCGGAAACGAGGCAGGATTTTCTGGTAGAGAGAGTTTTTCCCGCCGCGGGCGAGCTGGAGGGCGAGCAGGCGCTCGGGCAGGCCGGGATCGGTGGGGGAGAGCGAAGTGGCCTTGTAGTGGCCGGATGCGATGTGCCGGCGGAG
>JBIPMR010000347.1:0-4728 GCA_044369025.1 Luteolibacter sp. | reverse complement strand
GTTTGAAGATGAACGCCTGCGGGTCTTTGGCGATGCGTTCTAGCAACTCGATGTCTCCCCGGGCACGTCTTCAATTTCAGCATATCAGATTTTCAGCGTTTACCCTTGGGTCCTGCGCTTTTCCGGGTCGTGCTCGTGGAGATCCGGGTGGAACATCCGCCCCATTTTTTTCCAAAGCTGTTTCAGCGGTGAGCAATCTGCCCGGTCACCATTTGCTCCTTGAAGTCATTACCAAATCGGGAAACGGTTCACTGCAAGCGATCGGAAATTTCACCTGCAAGGAAACTTCCAAAGTCTTTCAGGGGGAGTCCTCCAGGAAATTTCCGGGCGACATCCAGCCACGGGCGCTCATGAGACTTCGCCAGCTTCACCGGATCATTGCCATCGACCAACTCCGCCAACCACCTTCCAACCGCCTCGAATCGCTCTCCGGCAATCTCGAGGGATTCTGGAGCATCCGCATCAACCCACAATGACGCATCGTCTTCCGCCGGAAAGACGGCAACGCCGCCGACGTCCACATCACCGGCTATCACTGAGCCAAAGCCATGAAAAAGAAACCGCAACTCATCCCGCTGCTCAACTTCTTCGCCGGGACCCTCCGCGAAACGCTTGAGGAATCGGACCTGTCCCAAGCGGAGATCGCCCGCCGCTGCGGGATCCCCGCGCCCCACCTCACTCAGATGAAACAAGGCAAACGCCGCTGTACTCCCGAATACGCCCTGCGCCTGAGCGCCTTCTTCGGCATCACCCCCGGCATCTGGATGAACCTCCAACTCGACTACGAATTCATGCGCACCGAACACGAAAAAGGCGAAGCCATCCGCAAGGAAGTCCAGCCCGGCGCGGCGTGAAATGCCGGAGCAGGTAATTCATGGGGCCGTGCGGTTGGCCGGGTGATCCTCTCAGTCTTGCGGGGAGAATGGGGGTTCCGCGGGATCGTAGTCCGCTGCGAAACCGATAGTTCCGGCGAGCGAGCCCATCCAATCGCGTAGGGGTTTTGCCTTGGGTTGGGTGAGTATATCGTTACCGGCTTCAAGATGCCGCCGAGCAGGGTGCCGGTTTTGAGCGGGCGATGATTCGGCACCGTCACATGGTGCGTTCCGTGCATCGTGGTTGTCAGGCCGATGTGAGAGCCGTCTTGTCGGACCGGTTCGTAACCAAGAATTCGCAAGGCGCGGATGAGGTCTGAGGCGGCGATGTCGCGGGGGATTTTCATACTGCCAGTGCCTCGTCGCGGACGAAGTGCAGGCGGATGATCTTCGCCATGGGACCGGGTGCGCCGTCGCCGAAGTGGCAGCGCACGGCATCGCGTGCCATTTCCCGCAATTCCTCAAGAGTGTCGCCTTGGGTGGCAATGGAATGACCAAGGGCAGTGGCAACAAAGCCGCCGTCAACTTCATCCTCATGTAATTCAGAGATAATCTCTTCCATGCGTGTAGCATCGCACGCGGGCGGGAGTCCGGGCAAGGCGCAATGTGCACCTATCCGGAAACCTCCGGGGTTCCAAACAAGCCCTGGAGTTTGGGTCTCGCAGGAGCACGGGGGCAATCTCAGGGCATCCGTGTGGGGATGATTCGCCGACCGAGGCGGCGGTAGATCTTGAAGTCGGAGTCGGTGGTGAGAAGCAGTGGCTCCGGCAAGATTTAGGTGAGACGGACCAGACAGGCATCGGCGATACTCATCGGGATGTCGGTATATTTGTTTGCATGGTATCTGCGCAACACACAGGGGATCAGGGTCATACAACAACAAGATGAAGACAGGGTCGAATTCGAGGCCTTTGGATAGGTGGACGGTGAGGAAGCGGACGCTACCCGGGCGTTTCCTCATCCCCGTGGATTTCCATGGGGATGGTATAGGGTTGCAGCGGCCTTACCAGATTCGTCTGAAGCGGGAACACGCGTTCAAAGATGTTAGGCGCGATTTCCTGGGTCTGCGAGTAGGCATCGCGGATCATTTCGAGCTTGGCGTCCATGTTGTCGATATAATGAAGGGCGTAGGCCTCGGGCGTGCGCGGGAGCACGGGCGAGCCGAATGCATACTCGCCGTGATGGCTGCCGATGAGGTGAAGCAGGTGGAGGCGGGTGTCCTCCGAAGTCGGCTTGAGGTCCGCCCAGGCGGCGGCTTCGGGAGACTCCATCAGATCGCGCCAGAGTTTGTTCACCAGTTCGATGCCCAGCGGGATGTGGCCCATCATCTCGCCGTGGAGGCTGAGAATCTGCGTGAATCCATGCTCCGGATAGGAGTTCTCCCAAAGTTTTCCGCAGTCGTGAAACAGGACACCCGCCAGAAGCAGGTCGCGGTTGAGATCCGGATAGACCGGGCTGAGCGCGGCGGCGGAGCGCATCATCTGCGCCACGTGCTCGACGAGTCCGCCGCGGCGGGCGTGGTGGTTGCGCTTGGCGGCGGCGGTGCGGCGGAAACGGTCGCCGAGCTGGGTGAGGAACCAATCACAGAGCGCGTGCAGCCGGGGGTCGGCGATGGACTCACAAAGCTGTTGGATCTCGGCGTAGTCGCGGTCCTGTTTTTCGCGGATGAGCGGGTTTCCCGCGAAAAAATCGGTGAGTGCCTGCTCGTCCGGTTGGTGGAATTCCACGTCGCGGCCCTCGATGCCGTAGGAGTTCTGGGTCCACTTGCCTTCGAGCCGGAACACCTGGCCGGTAGGCAGCGCGTCGGCTTGCTGATAGACCGGCGAGTCCGACCAGATCTTGAGCCCGAAATGCCCGGTGGAATCGGCGAAGGCGAGTTCAAGATAGGGTTTGCCGGCCTTGGTGCTGCGGGTGGCGCGGGATTGGAGCTGGGCGTGGATCGCCGCGTGAACGGGGGTTTCTCCGGCTTGTTCCTTGACGGCGGCAATGGTGATCGGGCTCACGGGTGGGAAGATGGACGGCGGGGGCGCGGCTGTCACGCTTGGATCGGTAAGGAGCTGCGACACTCTTGTCGCAGTGCGAATGGAAAGCCATTGGAGAGAGCTTCGCGCTTTTCCATGGCCCCGCATTCGCTTCCACCACAAGAGTGTGGTGGCTCCTTAGGTCACTCGTGGCGGAGCGCGTCGATGGGATCGAGGCTGGCGGCGCGGCGGGCGGGCATGAAGCCGAAGAGGATGCCGATGGCGGCGGAAAAAACGAAGGCGATGAGATTGATTTTCGGATCAAACAGAAACGGCGCGCCGACGACTTTGGCCAGAGAGGTGCAAAGCCCGTAGGCGACGATGATGCCGGTGATGCCGCCCACGCACGAGAGCGTCACCGCCTCTACCAGAAACTGCAGCAGCACCTCGCGGGCGCGCGCGCCGATGGCGAGGCGGATGCCGATTTCCCGGGTGCGCTCGGTGACGGAGACGAGCATGATGTTCATGATGCCGATGCCGCCCACCAGCAGACTCACGCCGGCGACCGCGCCTAACAACGATGTCATCACCTTGGTGCTCGAACTGACGGCGTCCGCGAGTTGCAGCGAATCAAACACCGAGAAATTGTTAGCCTGGTTCGCGCCGAGGCTGCGGCGCTCGCGCATGAGTGAGGAAACATCCGCGACGATGTTGGCGCTCGGGTAGCCGTCCTCGCCGGAGATCATGATCTGGTTGAGGCTTTGTTTGGAAGTCTGCCCGGTCAGCCGCCGCTGCAAGGTGGTGATCGGAGTGAGGATGTTGTCGTCGAGATCATCGCCGAAACCGCCCTGGCCTTTCACCGCCGTGACGCCGATGACATCCACCGACATGCTGCGCAGCCGGATTTTCTGTCCTACCGGATCCACATTCGGGCCGAAGAGTTCCTTGCGGATCGTCTCGCCGATGACGCAGACGGCGGCCCCTTCGACGACCTCCGCGTCGGTGAAAATCCGGCCGGAACTGATCGTCCAGTTGGCGATTTCAAAGTATTCCGGAGTGGTGCCCTGGATGTCGGTGTTGCGCACTTCCCCGGGGGAAACGGCGGGGACATTGGTGTTCACCATGGGCGCGACGGCCTTGATCCCGGGCACTTGATCCTGGACGGCGCGGGCGTCCTCCTTGCTGAACATCGGCGCGCCCTGCGAACCCCAGCCTTGGCCGGGACGGAGGACTAACAAATTGCTGCCGAGGTTGGAAATCTGCGATTTCACCACCTCGGTGGCGCCGCGGCCGAGCGTCACCATGGTGACCACGGCGGCCACCCCGATGACGATGCCGATAACGGTTAGAAACGCCCGTGTCAGGTTTCTGCGGATTTCCCGGAGGGCGATGATGAACGCGTTGATGAACATGGGTCAGGAAATCAACGGGGCGGCTCGCCAGCCGTCGCGATCGGGTGTTTGGCGACGCGCCCGGCATTCCTAACATCGGACTCGATGAGCCCGTCACTGACGCGGACGATGCGCTTGGCGTAGGTGGCGACGTCATCCTCGTGGGTGACCATGATGATGGAAATGCCGCGCTCGGAATTGAGTTTGCAGAGCAGCCGCATGATGTCCTTGGTGGTTTTCGAGTCGAGGTTGCCGGTCGGTTCGTCGGCGAAGAGCGTGTCCGGATTGGTGACGATGGCGCGGGCGATGGCGACGCGCTGCTGTTGCCCGCCCGAGAGTTCGGCGGGGGTGTTGCGCTCTTTTTCCGGGATCCCGACACTCAGCAGGGCGGCGCGGGCCATTTGCTGGCGCTGCTTGCGCGAGTAGCCCCGATAGAGCAGCGGCAGCTCGACGTTTTCCAACGCCGAGGTGCGCGCCAGCAGGTTGAAACCCTGGAAAATGAAG
>JBIPMR010000346.1:0-4734 GCA_044369025.1 Luteolibacter sp. | reverse complement strand
TTGACGATGTTCCACCAAGCGGTGATGTAGTCCGGGCGGCGGTTTTGATAGTTCAGGTAATAGGCGTGCTCCCAGACATCCAGGCCGAGCAGCGCGGTGCCGAGATCGGCATCCGGAACGACGCCCTTCATCGCCGGATTATCCTGATTCGCGGTGCTGGTGATTTTGAGTTTCCCGTCCTGGACGATGAGCCACGCCCAGCCGGAGCCGAAACGCTTGGTGGCGGCCTCGCCAAAGGATTTTTTGAAGGCATCCATCGAGCCGAATGACGCATCGATCGCCTTGGCGAGCGCGTCGGAAGGTTTGCCGGATTTTTCCGCCGGGGTCAGGATTTTCCAGAAAAAATCGTGGTTCCAGTGACCACCGCCACTGTTGCGGACCGTAGTGCGCAGCGCCTCATCGGAAATGGAAGGCAGACCGGCCAGCAGTTTGTCGAGCGGCAGCTTGGCGAGGTCGGGCGCGCTGGCGAGGGCGGTGTTGAGGTTGTTGATGTAGGCCGCGTGGTGCTTGCCATGATGGATTTCCATCGTCTTGGCATCGATGTGCGGCGCCAAGGCACCCATGGCATACGGCAGCGGCGGAAGGCTGTGGGCTGGAGTTTCCGCAGCGCGCGCGCCGGTGGGAAGCAGGGCGGCGGTGGCGGCGAGGGTGCCGAGTTTGACGAAGTGGCGACGATCTAGAGCGGTTCTGGGGGTCATAAGTCCTTTGATTTACCCCAGTTCGCGGGGAAATCAAATACCTTGTCGGGCCGCATACTCGCGGGCGAGCGCCGCCGCGCCGATGGTGCCGGACTCATGACCGAACGCCGCCGGCAGAATCATCAGGCCGTCCTTGAACGGGCCGGAAAGCTGCGAAAACAGGTATTCTTTAAAAGGGTTGAACAAAAGTTCACCGGCACGGGCGACCCCGCCGCCGAGGACGATCGCTTCGGGATTGAGGAGCCAGCAGCAGTTCATCACGGCGGTTGCCAGCATTCTCGCGGTGTCATTCCACTGCGCGAGGGCAATCGGATCGCCGGAATGCGAGGCGGTCGCCAAGGCGGCCGGCGTGCACTCCGCCAGGGATTTCTGGATCCCGGCGGCGCTGTAGGCCTCTCTCGCCCTGGCGGTGATTTCGCTGTTTCCGATGTAATCTTCCAAGGCGCCGATGTTTCCGTAATGCCCGACGCGGCCCTTGTAGTCGATGGAGGTTTGGCCGATTTCACCGGCACCATGATGGGCCCCGCGGATCATTTGGCCGTTGGCGATGATCGCGCCGCCCACGCCCGTGCCCAAGGCGATGAAGACGACGTGTTGGAATCCCCGGCCGGCACCGCAGCGCCACTCGGCGAAGGCCATGCAGTTGGCGTCGTTGTCGATGGCCACCGGCAGGCCGATCCGCGCTTCGAGGATCTTCCGGAGTGGCACCGCCTCCCATTCCGGGACGTTGGTGAGATTGTAAACCAGGCCTTTGTCGTAATTCACAAATCCAGGCATGCCCACCCCCACGGACGCGACGCCCTCGTGCCGGGCCCGCAGATCCTCCACCGTCCGCACCATCGCATCGATCAGTTCCTCACGACTTTCGAAATCCTGGGTCGCGATCGGCGGGGCGTGATCAATGATGTGACTCTGATAAACCACCGCGATTTTCACCGTGGTTCCGCCGAAATCGATGCCTATGGCAAGAGGACTGTCGCTCATCGGGACAAGTGCTATCGGATCCACACCGAATGGCACGTTTTTTCCTCAACTGGCCGCTAAAAACGCCCTCGCCGCCACCTGCCGCAGGCCATCAAGCGTGATGTCCGGGTCCACCGCCTCGATTTCAGGAAGTCCGCGGGCGATCAACGCCGCGTCGCCGCCCGTTGCGATGATCTTCGGTTTTCCCGGAAGCTCTTTGGAAATCTGCGCGAGAATTTCCTTCACCAGACCCCGGTAGCCGAAAACCGCGCCCACCTGCATCGCGTGGACCGTGGATTTGCCGATCGCGGACGGCGGCTCGACCAGCTCGATTTCCGGCAGCAAGGCGGTTTTCCGGGTCAGATAGCCCGACATCGCCCCCAAACCGGGAGCAATCACCCCGCCACAGTAGGCGGGACCGGCGGAAATCACGTCGAAGGTGACCGCCGTTCCGAAGTCGATGATGATCGCCGGCACGCCATGGCGGGACAGCACGCCGGCGGCGTTGGCCAGCCGGTCGGCGCCGATTTGAGCCGGGACCGGGTAATCGATGCCCATTCCCAGGGGGCTTTCGCAATTGAGAAAATGCACCGGGCACCGCCCTTCCAACCAAGCGCCGAGCACCCGCGCCTTGGCGGGAACCACCGAACCAATCATCACCGCCTCGAATTCCACACCCTCCAGCAGCTTCGCGAGAGTCTGGTTTGAGACTTCGTCGGTGGGAATCATCCCCCGCCAGGCAAGCAGCTCGTCGCGATTGCCGAGGGCGAACTTGGTGCGGGTGTTGGAATTGTCGATCAGGAGCCAGGCCATGATTACCAGCGGTGGGTGACGAAACAAGCGGCACTCGGGGGCGCGCCCGGGTTGGATTTGATGCGGAGTTCTCCGTCGTTGATCCGCAGCGTCAGAGGGCCGGTGATCTGCGCGGATTCCAACCAGAATTTCAACCAGATGTCGGTGGTGCCCTCCGTTTCCGAGCCACCGAACGTGGTGTCGGCCGGTTCAAGCTCGATGCCTGACGCCGTGACCAGCAAAACCGGTTTCCCAAGATCATGCACCTCTCCGGGTCTGACCTTCAAATGCGCCGTGACCCAGAAATACGCCTGGTCCGGCTTCACTTCGACGCCAACCACTTTACACCGCGCCGCCGGATCGATTTTCCACGCGTAGGGACGAAACCAGCTCCACGCGGCGAACACGGCGCACAGCAGCAGCGCCGCCCACAGGAATTTCCGCAAGTTGTGAAGTTTCACGCGCACAGAGGAACCTGCTTGCCAGCCCGCGGCAAACGAAAAAGGGCGGGTCGTTTCCGACCCGCCCCTGAAGATGCTTCCAATTTCGGTTACTCAGTGTTCGTAACCTTGCTCACCGTGTTCGGCAAGATCGAGGCCGGCTTCCTCAACATCCGGCGCAGGGCGGAGTCCGATGACAGCCTTGACGATGTAAGCGATGATTGCCGTGGCCACCACGCTCCAGACGATGGTCAAGCCAACCGCCTTCAGCTGCTCCATCAGCAATCCATCCTTGAGGCCGGCGACCACTGAGTTGGCTTTCTCGTCAGCAAAGATCCCAGTGAGAATCGCTCCGAGCGTTCCACCGACACCGTGAATCCCGAAGGTATCCAAGGCGTCGTCGTAGCCGAGGAGATTCTTGAGGTAGGCAACCGCGATGAAAGGGATAATTCCTGCAAGAACACCCATGATCATTGCGGAACCGGCCGTCACGAATCCGCAAGCAGGAGTGATCACCACCAAGCCTGCGACGATTCCAGAGCAGAATCCGAGGATACTTGGCTTACCTTTCAGCACCCATTCGGCAAGGGCCCAAGCCAAACCGGCGGTGGCAGCGCAGAAAGTGGTCGTCGTGAAAGCATTCGAGGCAATTGCATCAGCACCAAGAGCGGAACCCGCATTGAAGCCATACCAGCCAACCCAGAGCATGCCGGTTCCAACCATACAGAGAACCATGCTGTGAGGAGCCATTGACTCTTTGCCAAGCCCCTTGCGTTTGCCGAGAATCAAACAAAGCACAAGCGCGCTCCATCCGGAAGTCATGTGAACGACAGTTCCACCGGCGAAGTCGATCGCTTTGATCGCAGCTCCGGGGTTAAGCGGGCCGCACATCAAGCCGGTAGCCGACCAGACCATGTGAGCGAATGGGAAATAAACCGCGAACATCCAGATCAAAACAAAGGCCATGATCGCAGCGAATTTCATCCGCTCGGCGATCGCACCGATGATCAGCGCAGGAGTGATGATCGCAAAAGTCAATTGGAACATCGCCCAGATACTGTCTGAGATCCACCAGTAACCGGCACCGGTATTGCCAGGCTCAACTCCCTTGAAAAGCGCCATGCTGAAGTCGCCGACCAGCGAATTTCCCGCACCGAAAGAGAGCGAATATCCGCACAGATACCAGAGCGGTGTCACCATACAGGCGATTCCAAGACACTGGGCCAGCACTGATAGAACATTTTTGCGGCGAACGAGACCGCCGTAGAAGAGCGCTAGTCCCGGCAGTGTCATGAAAAGGACCAATGCAGTGCTCACCATTTGCCACGCGTTTGCGCCAGGGCCCGGACCTTTCACGAGGGATTCCGCCCCACTCGCCTTCTCCGGGCGATTCACATTGTTCATGTATGCCTCCAAATCCGCAATCCGTTCGTCGATCGTCGGTGTGGGAGCGGCGGCCGCGACTTCCGTCGTGGGCGGGGGGGCCGCATCCTGGCCATAGGCTGGCAGGCACATGGGAACTGCGATAAACGCGATGGCTGCGGCGGTGAGAGCCCGCACTTTAATGAGATATCGGCTGGTCATGGTGGTCAGGGTTGATCTGATTTTTGATTGCATGCTCCCGATGATTCCGAATCGCCGGGACAACAAAAACCGTCAAAGCAAAAGCCGTGCCAAGATCCCCCAGCCGCCTCTTTGCGCCGCCGCACCCGCAAAAATCCAAGAACGAGTCCGGAATTGTCGGATTATCGCTTGCAATCCACCTAACCTCCACTTATCCAACCGGTGGCGGTTCGCATTCCGTTTCAAATAATTCTGGACAACTACTTCGGAAAGGTGAA
>JBIPMR010000345.1:0-4746 GCA_044369025.1 Luteolibacter sp. | reverse complement strand
AAATAAGAGAACTCTGGAATCTGCCAATCCCCGGTCGTCACCATCTTCGTTTCCGTGTATTCCGAGTATTCCGTGGTTCCCTTCTTTTTGGGTGACATTTCAGCGGCTGCTTTCAATGTCGCGGCTGTGATGCACGGCAGCCTTCGATTTGAAAATGTCACCAAACGCTTCGGCAGTTTCACCGCGGTGGACCAGGTGACGCTGGAGATCGAACACGGGATGACGTTCTCACTGTTAGGCCCCTCCGGCTGCGGCAAAACGACCTTGCTGCGAATGGCGGCGGGCTTCGAACAACCCGACGAAGGTCGGGTGCTGCTGGATGGCCGCGACATCACCTTGCTGCCGCCGGAGCAGCGCCCGCTGAATACGGTGTTTCAAAACTACGCGCTGTTTCCGCACTTGAGCGTGCGCGACAACATCGCGTTCGGCTTGAAGATCGCGAAAATGGAGAAGGCGCGGATCACCGCGGAGGTTGACCGCATGCTGCAATTGGTGGACCTAACCGACCACGCCGACAAGATGCCCTCCAAGCTCTCCGGCGGACAGAAACAGCGGGTGGGCATCGCCCGGGCGCTGGCTAACAAGCCGCGGGTGCTGCTGTTGGACGAGCCGCTGGCAGCCCTCGACCTGAAGCTGCGCCAGCGGTTGTTGGTCGAGCTGGACGCGATCCATGACGAGGTCGGGATCACCTTCCTTTACGTCACCCATGATCAAGGCGAGGCGATGTCGATTTCGGACACCATTGCGGTGATGAACAAAGGCAGAATCGAGCAAATCGGCAAGCCGGCGGAGATTTATGAAACCCCGCGTTCGTCATTCGTCGCCGCGTTCATCGGCGACACGAATTTCCTCGAAGGCCGGGTGACCGAATCCTTGGGCCAGCGCTTTTCGCGGGCGGAAATCCCCGGTTTGGGGATGGTCTTGATCGACAACGACAAGCCGGTGCGCCCGGGCGACCGGATCCATCTCTCGCTGCGTCCCGAGAAGCTGATGGTTTCCTGCGACAAACCGGAAACCGGCGAATGGGACAACGCGCTGCCCGGCACGGTGGAGGAAGTCATCTACTACGGCTCGCACACGCGCTACTGGGTGCGCTGCGGCGAGTACCGGATCTGCGCGGAGCAACAACACCGGACCTTCCAACTCGACGAGCGCCCGCCCAGCTGGGGCGACGCCGTGTGGCTGAGCTGGCACGCGAACGACGGATTTCTGCTAGATCAGTATCGGGAGGAAGACGAGGCGTTGCTGACGCTGCCGGAGGAGTGAGGGGGAAGTCAGGGATTGGAATTTCTGCAGCACCAAAGCTGCGAAATACTTCAGCCCAAGGCAACGCCCTGATCTTTATATACTTTTCCCGCTCTTCGTCCCAAGGGGACGGATCAACAAAGCCCGGCACGCTGTGCCGGGTCTGAATTCCTTGGAATCCGCGCGTCCTGTAGGGACGCCTCATGCGAGAGAGATGCCAATGCCCGAAGCAGTCGTCTCCAACTCCCGTCGCCGCCGCTCGCATGAACCGTCCCTGCAGGACGGAATCCCATGCCCATGCCAACCACCCGGCACCGTGTGCCGGGCTACGATGAAAGGTCCCGTTGGGACCGAAGACTCCTCCGACCGAATGAGAAATGTGGATAAAGATCAGGGTGCAGCCCTGATCTTTATCCACATTTTCCGCTCTTCGTCCCAAGGGGACGGCTCAACAAAGCCCGGCACGCAGTGCCGGGTCTGAATTCCTTGGAATCCGCGCGTCCTGTAGGGACGCCTCATGCGAGAGAGATGCCAATGCCCGAAGCCGTCCTCGCCATCTTCCGTCACCGCCGAGTGCATGAGCCGTCCCTACAGGACGGAAGCCCATGCCGATGCCAACCACCCGGCACCGTGTGCCGGGCTACGATGAAAGGTCCCGTTGGGACCGAAGATTCCTCCGACCCTGCGGGAAATGGGTATAAAGATCAGGGCGTTTTCCTAGGCTGAGGTATTTCAGGCCTTTGGCCTAAAAAGACGGGCGAATTTTTCCTCGGCGCGAATCCCCAAAGGCGTTGAGCCTCAGGAGGGTGGACACGCCTGTCCGCCTGGCCCATGAGTGGGGAAAGAGAAGAGCTTCGCACCCTTCTTTCGCTTCTCACGGGCTGCGCGACAGAAATGTCGCGGCTCCTTATGGCCGCTGACGTCACAAAAAAGGGCGGAGCTTGCGCCCCGCCCTTTGATCGAGAGATCAGCTCACTTGCCCCAGCGCTCGAGCAGTGTCTTGGCCATGTCGGAGGGAGTCTCCGCGACGGCGATGCCGCATTCGGCGAGGATTTTTTTCTTCGCCTGGGCGGTGTCTTCCTCGCCGCCGACGATCGCGCCGGCGTGACCCATGCGGCGTCCGGGAGGCGCGGTGGCTCCGGCGATGAATCCGGCGATGGGCTTCTTGCAATGCTCTTTGGCCCAACGCGCGGCTTCGACTTCGGCGTTGCCACCGATTTCACCGATCATGATGATCGCTTCGGTCTCGGGGTCGTTGTTGAACATTTCGAGCACTTCGAGGTGATTGGTGCCGTTGATTGGATCGCCACCGATGCCGACGCAGGTGCTCTGGCCGTAGCCGAGCTGGGTGAGTTGGAAAACCGCTTCGTAGGTGAGCGTGCCGGAACGCGAAACCACGCCGACGTTGCCGCGGCGATGGATGTAACCGGGAGCGATGCCGATGCGGCAGCCGCCGTGGCTTTTCTCGCCGCGGCCGGGGGTGACGATACCCGGGCAATTCGGCCCGACGAGGCGGGATTTCGAATCGGCGAGCATGGCTTTGACGCGCATCATGTCCATCACCGGGATGCCTTCGGTGATGCAGACGATCAGTTCCACGCCGGCATCGGCCGCTTCGAGAATGGGGTCGGCGGCGAAGGCGGGTGGCACGAAAATCGCGGAGGCGGTGGCCCCGGTTTCGCGGACGGCGGTGGAGACCGTGTCGAAAATCGGCACCACGTCCTCGAATTTCTGCCCGCCCTTGCCGGGAGTGACGCCGGCGACGAGCTTGGTGCCGTAGGCGAGGGACAGCGACGCGTGGCGCGCGCCGAAACTGCCGGTGATGCCCTGGACGAGGAGCTTGGTGTTTTCGTCGATTAGAATGGCCATAACAAAGTTTGCGGGATTCGGATTGCGGTTTTTCAGGCGACGGCGGCGACGATCTTTTTGGCACCGTCGGACATGTCTTCGGCCGTGACGATGTTGAGGCCGGAGGCGGCGAGTGCGGCTTTGCCCATTTCGACGTTGTTGCCCTCGAGGCGGACGACGAGCGGGATCGGCAGGCCGGTTTCCTTGGCTGCGGCGATCACGCCTTCGGCGATGATGTTGCAGTCCATGATGCCGCCGAAGATGTTGATGAAGATGCCCTTCACGTTCGGATCACCGAGGATGATCTTGAACGCGGCGGTCACCTGCTCTTTGGAGGCGCCACCCCCGACGTCGAGGAAGTTGGCGGGATCGCCACCGAAGTGTTTGATGATGTCCATGGTGGCCATCGCGAGGCCGGCGCCGTTGACCAAACAGGCGATGTTGCCGTCGAGGCCGATGTAGTTGAGCTCGTGGGCGGCGGCGGCCACTTCCCGGGGATCCTCCTCCTCCAGATCGCGCATGGCGGAAATCTCGGGATGCCGATAGAGGGCGTTGTCGTCGAAGTTGAACTTGGCGTCCAGGGCGTAAACGTGATCGTCGGTGGTGATCACGACCGGGTTGATCTCGACCATCGAGCAATCGCATTCGATGAAGAGCTTGTAGAGCGAGTGGAGCAGGCGTCCGAACTGGCGGGCGGTGGTCTTGAGTCCGAGGTTCTCACAGATTTTCCGCACCTGATAGGCCTGGAGGCCGGCGAGCGGATTGATGTATTCGCGGAGGATTTTCTCGGGCGAATTTTCGGCAACCTCCTCGATGTCCATGCCGCCTTCGGTGGAAACAATGATGATCGGCTGGCAGGATTGGCGGTCCATCAGGATGGCCAGATAGAGCTCGCGGCGGATGTTGACCGACTCGGCGATCATCACCTTGCGGACCAGTTTGCCTTCTTCGCCGGTTTGTTTGGTGACCAGCGTTTCGCCGAGCATTTTCGCAGCGATATCGCGCACCGCATCCGGTGAATCCACGAGGTGGACGCCGCCTTGGAAACCGCTTTTGAAGGTCCCCTTGCCCCGGCCACCGGCGTGGACCTGGGCTTTCACGACCAGGTGGTTGACCGCCAGCCACTTGGCGGCGTCATAGGCCTCCTTGGGGGTGGAAGCGGCTTTTCCCTTGGGGCTCGGCACGCCAAAGCGGTCGAAAAGTTCTTTGGCTTGGTATTCGTGGATGTTCATAAGTTACGGGATCAGGAAGGGAGGCGGAAACCGCGCGGAGCCTATTGCCCGCAAACCGACCCGGTCAAGGCATCCTCAAGAAAAATCTCGTCAGGCGGGAGCCAGCCGGTGCGAGGCTTTGATGAGCCGCGTGATCCTGCGGTTGAATCCCTCCGCGGCGGCAAGTTGATCGAGGTCCAAGTGCATCCGGTAGCGCCAGTAATACGGCATGATCGCCGGCACGTTGATGCGCTCGGCCTCAGGCTGCGGATGGCGGATTTCCTCGTCGATCGCCAACAGGTCCTGCAGCGGGAATATCGCCCACATCGCGGGTGACTGGAGATGCTGGACGATCATTCGGGCGGCAAGTTCGCCGGAAAGTTCGGCGGGCGCGGAGTCGATCCCGAGCATCCGCCGGGCGAATCGCGCGGTCACTTCGGGA
>JBIPMR010000344.1:0-4752 GCA_044369025.1 Luteolibacter sp. | reverse complement strand
CAGCGATTATTCATTTGCCATCTGGATGAGCCCGATCCTGCTAGGACTGCTGCTCGCGGCGCCGGTTTCCGTCTGGACCAGCCGGGCCCGCTACGGCCGCGCCCTTGCCCGGCACAAAATCCTGGCGACTCCCGAAGAGCTCAATCCGCCGGAAATCATCCACCTCGCCGACCACGCCAACGCCGCCGTCGATCCGGCGCTCGACGCCTCGCTGGAGGCGCGCCGCGGCGTGATTGCCGCCGTCGTCGATCCCTATGTCAACGGCGTCCACGTGTCGCTGCTCGAACATTCCGAGCTTCAGGAAAAAGACTCCGAACTCGCCGAGCGTTGCCTCACGGAAGGGCCGGGCGGTCTATCCAAAAGCGAGCTTTCCGAACTGCTCTACCAAGCCCCCGCCATGTTGATGATGCACCGGGCGGTGTGGTTGCGCTCCACCGAAGGCATCCACAATGTTTGGACCCAGGCCGTCGAAAGTTATCGCCGCCGCCTTGACCAACCCGCTAACGTCGAATCCAATTAAAGCCCCACGATCATGCTCCAGCTCAATCCCGACCTCACCGATCTCGTTTCCGACGCCGCCATTGGACTGCTGGACCGCTTCCAAGCCCAAGCGACCATCACCGCCGCCGCGCCGGGACGCGTCAACCTCATCGGCGAGCACATCGACTACTGCGATGGGTTTGTGATGCCGTTCGCGATCGACCGCTACATCGTCATCGCCGGTTGCGCCAACGGCACCACCAACGCCCGCATCACCTCGGCGCTGAGCGAGGAAGTCGCGGTGCTCGACCTGACTTTACCGCAGGTGGTCAGCGTGCCGAAGTGGGCGAATTACCTGCGCGGCGTGATCCGCGGCTTCCAAGACCGCGGCCACCACATTCCCGGCTTCGATGCCTACATCCTCTCGTCGGTGCCCGGCGGCGCCGGGCTTTCCTCTTCCGCCGCTTTGGAGTGCGCGACCGCCACTTTCCTCGAAGGATTGTTAGACACCGTGCTCGATACCCGGGAAAAGGCGCTGCTCTGCCAGAAAGCCGAACACGATTTCGCCCACGTCCCCTGCGGCATCATGGACCAATTCGCCTCCGCCTTCGGCAAACCGAACCGCCTGGTGCTGATCGATTGCCAGACCGGCGAGCCCGAGCTGGTGCCGTTTGAAAATCCGGATCTCACCGTCCTGATTTCCAACACGATGGTCCATCACGAGCTCTCGGACGGCGGCTATGCCATCCGCCGCAAACACACCGAAGAAGGCCTCGCCATCCTCGGCAAGGCTTCGTGGCGCGATGTCACCTCCGCCGAGGTGCAGGCTAACTGGGAAAAACTCGGTGAGCCGATCAACCGCCGCGCCCGCCACGTGGTCGGCGAGATTTCCCGCACCATCGCCGCCGCCGCCGCGCTCGCCCGCAACGATTTCGAAACCCTCGGCCCGCTGATGGCCGCCAGCCATGATTCGCTGCGCGACGACTTCGAAGTCTCCTGCAAGGAACTCGACCTGATGGTCGATATCGCCCGCAAGATCGGCCGCAGCGGCGGAGTCATCGGCGCGCGCATGACCGGCGGCGGCTTCGGCGGATCCACCGTCACCCTCTGCGAATCCCGCAATGCCGTCGAAATCGCCGCCACCTTGTCCGCCGAATACGAAAAGGCGACCGGCATCAAGCCGCAGATTTTCGCTTCGAGACCGTCCCAAGGCGCTCATTTGATCGCCAAGTGACGCCGCCCCGGAATGCTGAAACCGAAAACAAAGCGGGCTGCGATCCAGGGCCGGGTGGCCTTCCGCGAAGCGCTGGCCGGGTGGTTCTCCCGCCATGGCAAAGACTATCCGTGGCGGCGGACTCACGAGCCGTATGCGATCCTTATTTCCGAGGTGATGCTCCAACAGACGCAGATCGCGACGGTGCTGGGGCGGGGATTTTACGTGAGGTTTCTGGAAACCTTCCCGGATGTGGAGTCCCTGGCAGCCGCCGACGACGGGCGGTTGCTCAAGGCATGGGAAGGGCTGGGTTACTATCGGCGTGTTAGAATGCTGAGGGAAACGGCGCGGGCGGTGATCGCCGGCCATGGCGGCGGGTTCCCGATAGAGACGGAAGCGCTGATGCTCCTGCCGGGTGTCGGCCGCTACACCGCCGGCGCGCTGCGCGCCTTCGCCTTCGATCTGCCCTCCGCGGTGGTGGATGGAAATGTCGCGCGCGTCTTGGCGCGGGTGATGGATTTCACCGACCCGGTGGACGATACCGCAGGCATCAAACAACTCTGGGCATGGGCCGAAATCCTGGCCGATCCCGAGCGATCGAGAATATACAACTCGGCGCTGATGGAGCTGGGGCAGACCGTCTGCCGGCCCGGCGTGCCGGATTGCCTGAGCTGTCCGGTGGCGGAATTTTGCAAAACCCGCCACCCGGAAACCCTGCCGCTGAAGCGCCAGAAAACCACCATCACCGCCGTCGACGAACACGCCCTCTGGGTGCGCGATTCCGGCGGCCGCCTGCTGCTCCATCGCGAAGCGGCGAAACGGCGCGAAGGTTTGTGGAAACTGCCGACCCGCGAGCCCGCGGAAATTTCCGGGCTGCCCGTGCTCACCGAGCAGCGCTACACGATCACGCGCTACCGGGTCACCCTGCGCGTGCACGACGGCGCGGGTCGCAATTTCCAACCGGCCGCCGATGAAAGCTGGCTGGATGCCGGCCAAATTCACGCGCTGGCGATGCCCTCCCCGTTCCGCCGGGTGATCGAACGATTGTTGGAGGAAAACTGAAATCGGATGTGACGGACGCACCGGGTTGTGCTTACATCGTTGCGGATGGATTATTTACTTCGGTCGTCAGGCGTTCTGGGAATTGCCTGCTTGTTTCAAGCTTGTGGGGTTGCCCCCGCCCCGGACCAAGTCGCCCCCACCCGGATGACCCGGCAAATCGTCGCCGAGCGGGTGAGCGCCGTGGTGGTCACGGATCAGGCGGACCTCAGCCGCTGGGTCGGACGGAATTTCGTCTCTTCTCAAGCCCCCGAGGATGCGGACGGCGGATCCGCGGCCCCGATCGCGCCCGACGGTTATTTCCTAACAGCGGATCACGTCTTGTCCCGCATGAACGGCCGCAACGTCTTCGTCATTTACGGCCAAGGCTCGCGGCTGACCCCGGCCAAGGCGCGGGTGGTCTGGCGCTCCGCCGCCGCCGATCTCGCCTTGCTGCACATTCCGGCGAAAACACCGTATTTTTACCGCTGGACGCCGCCCGAGCGCTGGCTGCCAGCGGGAAACCAAATCGTCCACGGGGGAATCGCCACCGGCTTCAAATCCGGCGAAGGCGTGCTCGGCACTTCGCTCGGACCCGAGGGACCGTTCACCGGCACCCGTTCCTTCAAAATGGACATCCCGCTGCAACCGGGCGACAGCGGCGGACCGGTGGTCGATGCCAACGGCGCGCTGGTCGGCATCAATTCGGCGGTCGAATTCCTGGTCCCGATGGAAACCGCGTTTTTCGTCGATTCCGAAGGCAACCGCCCTAACACCCGGGTGTTGGACCAGCTCATCCAAAGTGATCGCGCCCGAAACAATCGGCCGCAAGCCCCGTAGTCTCCTCATCCGATGGGCACGCTGAAACGAACACTCACCGCTGCGGCCGCTTGCGCCATGCTGTGCTCCTGCGGCGTCGTGGAATCCCCCTTGATTCCCGGCAGCTCCGCCGCCGCCGCGAAAGACCAGATCATGCTGGTGAGAAGCGAACCGCCGTCGTTCGGATATCGCCGGCTCGCCGCCCAAGCCACGGTCCACCCGGATCTGCAGGTCTTCATCGGACAACGCGGGCTGCCGGATTTCCTCGCGGAAACCGGCAATTCCAAGCGCCAGTATTACATCCTCTACTACCTCAAAGACCGCGAGGCCTTCGCCTGCCGCACCCGCGCCGGCGACAAACAAGCCGTTGAATTCGCCGGCCCCTATCCGATCACCGATCGGGAATCCAAAGTCCTCAACGCCTTCCGCGACCAAGCCGCGAAGCCGCCCGGCGGGTGAGCGGGTGAACGGGTGAACGGGTGAACGGGTGAACGGGTGAACGGGTGAACGGGTGAACGGGTGAACGGGTGAACGGTGAACGGTGAACGGGTCTTTTGTTCTATCAGCCTAGCGGTCTGGCGCTCTACCTCGACCCGGTGATTCACACATCATCAATATCGCGCACCAATATATTTAATATCTTAGATATTTTATAAATGGATGGAAGTTTCAACGTGAAGCGTCTTGAAGGCGAACTGGCCCCAATCGCCGGTGGAGTTTGCCCGGTTGAAGATCCGCGGTGATTTCTTGAAGTCAGCGCCCGCACCCGGACGCTTGGGTAATCGCAGGCGATCAGCTAACACCCTGCCGCAGCCGGTAATCCCGCGGCGAGAATCCGGTGATCTTGCCAAACTGGCGGGTGAAATAATTGCTGTCGTTGAACCCGACGTCGAAGGCGATTTCAGTGATGCGGCGGTCGGTGTGGCGGAGCAGATGGCGGGCGCGGTTGATCCGCTGCTCGATCACCCATGCGAGCGGCGAGGCCCCGGTGGCGGATTGGAAAACCCGCAGAAAACTCCGCTGCGACATCTGGGCGATGCTGGCCAATTCCTCCAGATTCACCTCGCGATGGATGTTCCGCTCCAAGTGGGAAAGCGCCTCGCCGATCCGCAACAAGGCCCGCCCGTCCGGCGAAGGGCTTTTCCCATAACAGCGTGAGAGCATTCCGATGATCTGCATGAAACAGGCCATCGCCATGAAGC
>JBIPMR010000021.1:0-14425 GCA_044369025.1 Luteolibacter sp. | reverse complement strand
GTGCGGGAACGGACATCGTGGTCGCCGCGGCTTCGACAACCCCTGACAAAGATGCGGAACTCACCGCGGGAGGCAAGATCTCCGGAACCGTTACCGATACGGTTTCCCTGTCTACCGTAGAGAACATTGGCATCTATTTCTACCGCTATGACGGTGTGTCATGGCAATATCAGGGTTACGCCGTGACAGGCTCCGCGGGAGGTTATACAAGCCCCGCCCTGCCGGTCGGGCAGTATCGGGTCGAATTTTATGACTACAGCCAGTCTTTGTACCGCAGCGAGATATACGACAACACTTACAATGCTGACGATGCGACTTCCGTGACTGTGGCTGCGTTGCAGACCACGGGACCGATCAACGCCGCACTCAGCCCAATCGATCAATCAAACACCATTGCCGGAACCATTGCGTATGGGAATACCGCACT
The DNA here is from genome assembly GCA_044369025.1 of Luteolibacter sp. Classification (GTDB taxonomy): domain Bacteria; phylum Verrucomicrobiota; class Verrucomicrobiia; order Verrucomicrobiales; family Akkermansiaceae; genus Luteolibacter. Next base: position 13,998 of record JBIPMR010000021.1, on the reverse strand, counting down.
CGCGGGAATCCACGCTCAAGTCTACCTGTATAACACTGCTTCAAGCCGCTATGAGTTCAAGGCTGAGGCCATCAGCAACAGCAACGGTGCCTATCTCATCGAAAATTTGCCGTCCGGTCTGTTCCGCGTGCGTTTCAGCGATCGCACCCAAGGCACCTATGCCGAGCAGTTTTATTACAGTGCTTCCACACTGAATGACGCATCGGATCTATCCCTCGGCACCCAGGCCTCTGTCGGCAACATTGACGCTTCCATGCAACTGGCACAAAGCATTTCGGGAACCGTGCGAAACGAATTGGGCGACGGCATCGCGGGAGTGGGTGTGTTCGCCAGTCGTTGGGAACCGGTGAACAACGAATGGTTCCCGGTAAATTCCACCCAAACCCAGTCTGACGGCACCTACACGGTGAATGGCTTGCCAGACGGCACCTACCGTGTCGAGTTCAGACCGGTTGGTAATTCCGGATATGATGGTGAGTTCTATGATGACGTGCAAACGATCGTTGCCGCTTCCGATTTGTATATCTACCAGTTTTTTGGTGGTTCATTGACTAACGTCGACGCGGAATTGTCCGGCACCCCTCCCATAATCGTGTCACCCGTCATGAGTGGTTTCCGAAATATCGGACCGGGTTCGTATGAGGCTGACTTTCATGGGCAACCTGGAACCATGTATCGACTCGAGCGGAGTGCCACGATGCTCCCGATGTCATGGCTGCCAGACGGTTCTCCTTTCGAGGCACAAAGCGGCGGGAACCTGCTGAACATGAGCTCAACCGAACCAAGCATGTTCTGGAGGGTGCGAGAGGAGTGAGGTCCTACGTCATACGGGTGGCGAAGAGGAAATGATCTCGATGACCATCGCCGAACAAGGCGCAAGGTCTGGCAGGGGGACCCCTTGATCTGCTAGATGGACTCGGGGGGATGCGGCGGACCAGATGGAGTCGAGGCGGTCGGTGAATTTCCAGGTGGCGTGGTGTTGGCGGCCCATGAATTCCCAGGCGTTTTCCGGGATGCTGATTTTCACATTTTCGAGGGTTTCGGATCCGCTGAAGTTGGCGGCGATGAGGAAGGATTCGCCGCTCTCCGGGTCGTGGCGGAGGAAGGCGTAGAGCCAGTGGCCGGAGATGGATCCCTCCCCCACCCTGCCGAAGTGCGGGTTGCCGTGGTTGGCGTGGTTGAGGCCGTAAAACCCGCCGGCGGTGAAGGCGGCGGACTGGGTGGCGTGGATCAATTTCCCATACCACTCGCGGAGCGATTTCTGTTCGGCACTGAGGCGTCCGCCGTCGAAACGGCCGTCGTTCACCCATTTGGCGAACTCGGGCATGGATCCGTAATCGAAGATGCTGGTGCGGGCGTTGTCGCCGCCGAAACCCGCGGCCCCGACGGCCGGTTCGCCGACTTCCTGGCCGTGATAGAGCATGACCGGGCCGCGGCCCATGGCGAAAAGCACCGCGCTGACCGGTTTGCCGACGCGCATGCCGAGCCCGCCCCATTCCCCGGGGTTGGCGAGGCGGACTTCATCGTGATTCTCGGCGTAGCGCAGGGATTTGTGGAAGCGGTCGCCGGAGAAGGTGACGGAATCAATGTCGTTGGCCCAGTTTCCGGAATCATAGATGCCCTCCAGCACGTCGTAGGCGGGAGCGTCATAAACGGCGTCGAAACCGGCGTCTAGCAACTCATCGAGCACGTGGCCCTCGGTGAGTTTCGCCGGATCGTTGTCGTAGGCTTCGGCGGAGAAGAAGACATCCGGCTGCCGCTCGCGGGCGCGTCTAACGGCCCAGCGCCAGAATTCCATGGGCACCATGTGGGCCATGTCCGCGCGAAAACCATCCACGCCCATCGCCTGCCAGTAGGCCAGGATTTCATCCATCGTGCGCCAGGTTTTGGGAACTTCGAACGGGGCGGCGTCGGGTCCGGGAAGCGCGGAGGTGGCGCGGCCGTGGGTGAAGTCGTGGCCGTAGTTCAGCTTCACGGTTTCATACCAGTCGTTGATCGAGGGTGCCCACGAGATGACGTTGTTACCAGTGACGCGGCCGAATTCGGTCTCGGCGGCGAAGCGGCCGTCGCAGCCGGGTAGATGGGCGGTGGGCAGCTTGAGGGGCGGGCCGCCGCCTTCACTCTCGGGCGTGAGGTAATAGAAATGATTGTCTCTATCAAAAAACACGCTGCGGTCGTCATCCTTGCCGAAGGACAGTTCCGGCATCACGTCCGACTGATAGGAGCGCGCGACATGGTTCGGGACGAAATCGATGATCACCTTGAGATCATGGCTGCGGCAGCGGTCGAGCAGTTGTTGGAACTCCCCGAGGCGCTTTTGAGGATTCACCGCGTAGTCGGGGCAGACGTCGAAGTAGTCCTTGATGGCGTAGGGGCTGCCGGCGAGGCCCTTGAGGATGTCCGGGTCGTCGGCCGGGCGGTCCGGATAGGCGGTGCCGCTGGCCTGCTCGAGCACGCCGGTGAGCCAGAGGTGGGTGAAGCCGGATTTTTTCAATTCGCCGAGGGCGGTGTCGTTGAGGTGGGCGAATTTTCCGCAGCCGTTTTCCGCAAGCGTGCCGTTGAATTTCCGGGTCTCGTTGGTGTTGCCGAAGGTGCGGACCATTAGCTGATAGATCACGGGTCGGGTGGCTTGGCGGCGGGCGCTCATCGTGGAGGAGACAACACCGGCGGGGATGTTTTGCCAAGCCATCGTTGTGCGGGAGTGGCGGACAGGCTACTTGTGCTTGATCCGTTCCTCGCGGATCACCGCGAGCGCATCGTCAAGGGCGAAAATGATCACCACGCAGGTGGCCGCCGCACACACGCCCCACCAGATGAGAAAGCGTAACGGACTGGCCATCAGCCAGCCGTCGATGAGCCACAGCCCGGTGGCCAGCATCAGCAAGGGAACGAGGACCATCCGGCCGAGCCATTTGCGCCGCTCGATCCGGTCATGCAGGATGGCCCGCGCCAGGGCGGTGCTGTCACTCCATGGTCCTGGTTTGCGCTGCGCCATGAGGATTTCCCTATCAGAAATTCAAAACCCGCCGCCGGGGCCGAGGGCCTCCAGGTACCACGCCCACAGCCGCCATGCGCCGAATACCCAGGCGGCGGCCCCCATCGCGAGGAAGGGGCCGAACGGCAGTTGTTTGCCAAAGCCGATACGCCCGATCAGCGCGGCGATGATCGCGAAGACCGATGCGGCGAACAGCGAGAAGAACACGCCTGTCCAGCCGAAGAAAGCGCCGGTCATGCCTAACAAATGCACGTCGCCCATGCCCATCGCCTCGCGCGGAATGACGGCGGAGGTGGCGGTGCCGTCGAGTGATTTCAGATTGCCGAGCTGGTGGACGGTGCCATCCGGCAGCTGGATTTCCAATTCACGGATGACCAGTGAGCCGCCGCCCGCCGAAACTCCGTCGACGCGGATGTCCTGCGTTTCGACGAGCAGTCTATCGGATTTCCGGGAGAAAATGTCCCACCAGGGGATCGGCTCACCGTCGATCACGAAGCACATCGGGTCCTGATCGCCCTCCGGCTCCTTGAGCATCCACGCCACCGGTTGATCGAACTTCAGCGATTTTTTGCCGAAGGCCATTTTCCCGAGTTCGACCACCGCCCAGAGCCCGAAAAACCCGGCGGTCCAGCCGATGGCGCTGTGTTTCAAGCCGGACAACCAGTCGCCCGCCTCAGCGGCGAGCACCGGCAACTGCGGCCAGGCGGCGCAGGCCCCGAGGCCGATGATGGATCCCGCCCAGGTCAGCGAGGTCGGGATGATGAGGTGTTCCGCATCGATGAAGGTGATCGCCACTAACAGCGCCATCAGGATCCAGAGGAAGATGACGACCTCCACGGCCTGCGCGGCAAACAACCACCAGACGACGGTGAAGAGGACGGCGGTGAGCAATTCCACGCCGAAGTAGCGGAAGGCGATCGGCGCGTGGCACTCGCGGCATTTTCCGCGCAGCCAGAGCCAGCTGATCATCGGCAAGTTGAGCCACATCGGGATCGGCTTTTTACAAAGCGGGCAGAACGAGCGTTTCGGGTCGTTCACCGAAAGGCCGAGCGGCACCCGATAGATCACGACGTTGAGAAACGAGCCGATGCAGCCGCCAATCAGGAACGCGGGGATCAGCCAAATCCAATGCTCGAACGGTGGGTAAAACGGTGATTTGAACAAGGTGCCGCCATTCAAGCCAGCCACACCCGCCTGCCAAGAAGAAAGGCGGGATTTCCGATCCGGTGGATCATCAAGCGTTTGACCACGGATTTCACGGATTACCACGGATAAGAGGAGATGGGTGGAAAGTGGCCAAATCCATCCTGATTCAATGGTCTTCATCCATGTAAATCCGTGCAATCCGTGGTTGATGATCTTTTCTTCTCCCTCGCGTAGGGACCATGTGCTGATTTCCCGGAAAATATCCGTGCCAGTCCGGGGAAAATTCTCCTAAATCCCGGTGAACCAAGGCCTCGGGTCTTTTCACACCAACGATTTCCTGCCAATGTCTTCCTCCACGATTCAAATCCTTCACAAAGAACGCCTTCCCACCAGCGGTTGCCTCGTCATCCCGGGACGCCTCGACCACGAACTGCTGCCGCATTTTGAAAAACTCTTCGCCGGGAGGAAAATCACCTGGCTGGTCGAGGAAAACGCGCATTACAGCCCGGCGCTCACCAACCACCTGCAAAAATCCGGGTCCGGCGCGATGTTCTCCGCCGACGACGCCGCGCCCGCCGCCGCTGGTGCCCAGCTCAAGGGATATTTGGAAAACGACGGGGTGCTGATCTTCGTCCCCGGCCGCGCGGCCACCCGCAACGCCACCCCGGTTCACATCCCGGCCTCGCATCTCAAGGCGCTCTGCGCGTTCGGGCTGCCGGTTTTGCCGATCGCCGTCGAGTGCCCGCGCGAATCCAGCCTGTGCATCGAGCGGCCGTCGTCGCTGCCGGTCGCGGTGATTTGCATCGCCAAACCGATTTCCGCAAAAGCCGCCACCATCGCCGCCTATCAGCAATCGCTGCTCGAAGCGGCCGAGGAGGCCTACAGCTCGCGCTCCTTGTTCAAAGGCTCGCTGGCGATGGCACTGCTCCACGGACTCAAGCGCAACGGCGCGAAAAACCGCATCCTCGACGGCTCCGACGACTCCGAACTCGGCTTCGACAAGCTGCTCGCCGCCGCCATCGTTTTTTCCAAATTCATCCGCGAGGAAACCGACAAGCCGCGCGTGGCCATCGTGCTGCCGCCCGGCAAGGCCGGCATGATCGCCAACCTCGCCGTGCTCTTCGCCGGAAAAACCCCGGTGAACCTCAACTTCACCGCCGGCCACGAGGCGATCAAATCCAGCATCCGCCAAGCCGACGTCGATCGCTTCATCACCGCCGATCCGTTCGTTAGAAAAGTCTCGTCATTCCCCTGGCCGCCCAACCGCGACCTGATCTTCATCGAGCGCGTGCTGCCCACGCTCAAGAAGAAGATCGTCACCTGGGCGATCGTTTCCAAACTGCTGCCCGCCGCCGTGCTCGGCGCGATGTTAGGACTGAACAAACGCCGCGGCGATGACGAGGCGATTCTGTTATTCACCTCCGGCTCTTCCGGCGAGCCCAAGGGCGTGGCGCTCAGCCACCGCAACGTGCTCGCCAACGTCTGCCAGTTCGGCTCGCGGCTCAACGTCCCCCGCGGATCCTCCATCCTCGGCTGCCTGCCGCTTTTCCACTCGTTCGGCTGCACCGTCACGCTCTGGTATCCGGTCATCGAGGGCGTCAACCTCGTCACCTACCCCAGCCCGCTGGAAACCAAACGTCTCGCGGAACTCATCGCACTCCATCAGATTAACATTTTCCTCTCCACCCCCACTTTCCTGCGCGGCTACATGAAACGCATCGAGCCCGCGCAGCTCTCGTCGCTCAAACTCGTGGTCACCGGCGCGGAAAAACTCCCGCAGTCGCTCGCCAGCGCCTTCGAGCAGAAATTCGGCATCCGCCCGCAGGAAGGCTACGGCCTCACCGAAACCTCGCCCGCCACCAACGTCAACCTGCCAGACCCCGAACCGGCAGACAACGCCATCGTCCTGCCATCGTCGCGCCACGGTTCCGTCGGCCAGATGCTGCCCGGCCTCGCCATCAAACTCACCGATCCCGCCTCCGACCAGTCCATCCCGATCAGCCAGCAGGGACTGATTTGGTTCAAGGGCCCCAACGTCTTCGCCGGCTACCTCGGCGACCCGAAAAAAACCGCCGAAGTCCTCACCGCCGACGGCTGGTTCCGCACCGGCGACGTCGGCCGCGTCGATGATGACGGCTTCCTCTACATCGAGGGCCGCATTTCACGGTTCTCGAAAATCGCCGGTGAAATGGTCCCCCACGAAACCGTCGAAGCCGCGATCAACAAGGTCCTCGGCCTCGACTCCGAAGCCGAACGCAAGATCGCCGTCGTCGGCATCCCGGATGAACAAAAAGGCGAGGCCATCCTGCTGCTTTCCACCATCGCCGGGCCCGCGCTCGAACAGGAATGCATCGATCTCCGCTACAAGCTGCTCGACGAAGGTCTGTCCTCGCTGTGGTGCCCGAGGCACATCATCCCGGTCACCGAAATCCCCGTGCTGGCCTCCGGCAAGCTCGATATCAAATCCTGCGAAACGCTGGCGAGAAAGAACACATGATCCATCATGTCAGACACATCCTCGCCATCATCGGCAGTCGTGGTTTGCGCGGATGACATCCGCGCGCTGTATCCGAACCCAGTCACATCCGGTCTCAAAGGCATCGCGATCGGTGGTCCATTTTTTGCACTTGCCGTATTCCTCAACCTCGAATGGCTCGGTGCCATCGGCATCGCCGCAGTCGCAGCCACAATCGTCATCCCCCATGTCCTCCAGGTTGAGCGCTTCCTCAGGTCCATCCCCTGCGCGGCCTGCCGCCTGCCTGCCGGCGAACACACCACGATCCACTTCATTTTACATCTCAAATGCCGGCATTGCGGTCACGTTTCGCGAACGGACTGCATGTTTCTCGGCCCCGGGGTCCCGAGCAAAGTCTGATTGGCTGTGAAAACAGTCGGCGCTTCGCTGGTTTTCCCGCTCGACTCCACCGATCCCCTCGCTGACGCTTCGCCCCTCTCCGAGATTCCACTTTCCATGTCCAACCGCATCGACTCCACCTTCGCCCGCCTTCGCGAGAACTCCCAAAAAGCCTTTGTCGCCTACGTCGCCGCCGGCGACCCGAACTTCGAAAGCTCGCTGGAAATCATCAAAGCCCTGGCCGACGCCGGAGCCGACATCATCGAACTCGGCCTGCCGTTTTCCGATCCGCTCGCCGACGGCATCGTCAACCAACTGGCCGCCGACCGCGCGATCAAAGCCGGCATGACCACCCTCCGCGTGATCGAGCTGATCCGCCGCTTCCGCGAAACCCACGAGACCCCCATCGTGCTCTTCACCTATCTGAATCCGATCTTCACCTACGGCTTCGAAAAATTCCACCACGACGCCGCCGCCGCCGGGGCCGATGGCATCCTCTTGTTAGACCTGCCGCCCGACGAGGCCGCGCTCAACAAAGACCTCGCCGTCGGAGCCGGTCTCAAGCACATCCGCCTGATCGCGCCGACCACTCCGCCGGCCCGCGTGAAGATTCTGGCAGAGTCCGCCGAGGGCTTCATCTACGCTCTCTCAAGAACCGGCGTCACCGGTTCGCACGGCGCGCCCTCGGCCAACATCGCCGCGCTGGTCGCCTCGATCCAAGCCCACACCGACGTCCCCGTCTGCGTCGGGTTCGGCATCACCACCCCCGAGCAAGCCGCGCTCGTCGCCAGCGCCGCCGACGGCGTGATCGTCGGCTCCGCCATCGTCAAACAAGTCGAACTCCACCCGGACAACCCCGCCCGGGCCGTCCGCGATTTCGCCGCCCCTCTCATCGCCGCCACCAAGGCGTGATTCCAAATCTCAAATCTTCCCTTCCATGCTCCTCCACTTCTTCAAAATGAACGGCGCCGGCAATGACTTCATCATTGTCGACAATCGCGATCTATCACTCACCAAGGCCCTCGACACGGACACCATCGCCGCGCTCTGCGACCGCCACCGCGGCATCGGCGCCGACGGCCTGCTCGCCGTCGAGCCCGCCAAAAAAGGCGCGGATTTCCGTTTCCGTTATTACAACGCCGACGGCGGCGAAGCCGAAATGTGCGGCAACGGCGCGCGCTGCTTCGGCCGCTTCACCGCCCACCTCGGCGAGATCGTCCTGAACAAAGTCACCTTCGAAACCATCGCCGGAACGCTTGCGGCCGAAATGATCGGCGACGACGTGCGCATCGCGATGTCCGAGCCAAAGGATCTCAAACTCAATACCGAAGCGAAAGTGCCGGGACTCGATGTGCCCCTGCATTTCGTCAACACCGGCGTCCCGCACGTCGTCGCGTTTCTGGAAAGCGCCGATGCGCTCGATGACTTCGACGTTTTCAACTTCGGCACGGCGATCCGCAACCACGCCGCCTTCGCCCCCGCCGGCACCAATGCCAATTTCGCCGCCGTGCTCACGCCCGGCCACATTTCCATCCGCTCCTTCGAGCGCGGCGTGGAGGATGAAACCCTCGCCTGCGGCACCGGCATGGTCGCCTCCGCCCTCATTCACCATCTGCTCACCGGCGCGCCCAGCCCGATCAAGGTGGATGTCGAAGGCGGCGACACTTTGGAAATCGGCTTCGAAAAAACCGGCGACCAGTCCTTCAAAAACGTCACCCTCACCGGCCCCGCCGACTTCGTCTTCGAGGGCGAAATCGATATCTGAGAGCCGTTTGCGCGGTAGGCCGAAGATCCGGACCGCGGATCTTCACTCCGCCTGTCAGGGACGGCGGATGCCGGGCACCACGAAGTTCTTGGAACCACGAATCAGACGAAGTCTCCGCTATCGCTCCGACTTCGCAGCCCCCTTGATTGTTGACCTTCTGTATTCCTAGCTTGCATGCAGTGCGTGCAATACCGATCGGCGATGAGTGCGGCTTGGGTGAACGTGGGCTGGGAATCCTTGATTTGACAAGGGTTTAAGCGACCGACGGTGGGTATATCAGGCGGTTGCGGGCTGGCGGCGGCGGGGAGCGGGTGATCGAGGGCGGAATCGAGATCTTGAAGTGGCTGCCGCCTCGCGGGGCTTGCAGTCACCGCGGATGCTCCCATATTTCCGGCATGCGACGATATTCCCAGTGGCGTGATCGGATTGAAATGCTGGTGCCGCCGTTGCCATGGGACCGGCCGCGCTGGCGGGATGCGGGCGGGCCGCCGGTGGTGCTGCTGCACGGGCTGTGGCGCGGCTGGCATGCGATGGAACCGCTGGCCCGCGCGCTGCGGCAGGAGGGATTTTCCACGCTGAACATCCCCTACCCGTCCGGCCGGCTGCCGATCGCGGTGCTGGCCAAACGGGTGCGTCAGGAAGTGGAAAAGATCGCCGGCGGCCAACCGGTGCATTTTGTCACCCACTCGCTGGGCGGCATCATTCTGAGGACCATCCTCGCCGAGGGCGCGCCCTGGCAGACGGGCCGGATCGTGATGCTGGCGACGCCGAACCGCGGCAGCGAGATCGTCGATTGGGCGGCGGCCCATCCGCCGCTGCAGCGGGTGTTAGGTCCGGCGGGCGGGACCCTGGGCTGCGGCGGAATTCCTAACACAATCCCGCCGCTTCCGGCCGGGGTGGAGGCGGCGGTGATCATGGGCAACCGCAGCACGATTCCGTTTTTCAGGAAACTGCTGGCGAGCGGGAATGACGGAATTGTTTCGGTCGAAAACGGCCGGATCGACGGCCTGCGCGGATTCAGCGTGGTGCCGGCGGACCACACGTTCATCCAGATGCATCCCGAGACCCTGCGCCTGACCGCCCATTTCCTCAAGACCGGCGAGTGGCCCGGTTAGTTCTGCTGGATCTCGCTGAGCGATTTTTTCTGGAACTGCTCGTCGCGCAGTTTCCTCAGGTAATCGAGATACTTCTGTTGGGCGAGGAGCTCCGGATTGTTGGCGGCGGGTGTGAGCTGGCCGTATTTTTTCCAGGGTCCGTAGGGCACCTGGCCGTCCTCGACGAAGCGCCAGTGGACTTTCTGCCCGGACCGCAGGCCGAGGTAATCGCGCACCGCCGGCGACAAGTCGATCCCGGCGGCACCGTTTTGTTTGGTTTTCGGCGGCTTGGTGCCGAAGACGAATTCCCAATCGTCCGTCACCCACGGCCCGCAGTCTTCCCACTGCGCATAACAACTGCGGTTGCCGAAATAAACCTGGAGCCAGCGTCCTTTGCAGACGGTTTTCCCCGGCTCCGGCCGCATCCGGGAGAACCACGGAATGACCCGCGAGGCCTCCGGTTTGTGGGCCGCCCAGCCGAGCACGTCATTGTAAGGCAGCGCGATGTAAAACGGGTTCAGCTTGGGCACGAACGCCTTGGGCCGGAATTCGCCAGTGGTGTGGTTCGCGATGCGGTTGGCGGGCTCCGGATCATCGTAACCGCCGAAATTGCCCGCCCATTGTTGATCCCAGGACGACTTGGTGTTAGGCGTCGGATTGCGGGCGGAGGGCTGCTCGCCGATCCAGAAAATCGTGCAGGTCACATGGGTTTTCCACGGATAGAGCACCCGCCCCGCCTGCGCCGCCGGTCGGGCGGCAGCCTGTGGGCGGGCCCCGGTCTGGACCACCACCCGCGGCGTCGCCGTCGCCTGGCCCGCCGCGTCCATCGCCCCGGTGAGCAACGCCGGAATGACCATGCTCAAAGCGGATGTGGCTGGAAAGAGGCGGAACATTTCAAGGGTTTGAGGCAGCGGGCGCGGGCCAGCGGTGCCGCAGAATGGAGCAATTCCGCCATTCACCGCAAGCCAAAGGTGCCCGCCCGCAATTCCCGGTTAGAAATAGGCGTTCAGCACGTATTGCAGCAACATCCGCTGGCTGGTGAAAAACGCGCCGTTCAAGGAGATGGCATGGCGCATCACGTCGATGAAACCCTCGCGGTTTTTGTAAAACATCGGGATCACCACCGACTCCATTTTTTCGTAAAGCGAGGCCGCATCCAGCGCGCTCATCCGGTCGAGATCCCTGGGCCGCGCCGCGTCGCCGATCGCCCAGCCGGTGACGCCCTCGATGCAGCCTTCGATCCACCAGCCATCGAGGATGCTCAGGCTGGGCACCCCGTTCATCGCCGCCTTCATGCCGCTGGTGCCGGAGGCCTCCTTGGGCGGCAGCGGGGTGTTGAGCCAGACATCGACGCCGGAAGTCATCAGCCCGCCGAGTTGCCAGTTGTAGTCGGTTAGGTAGGCGATGCGGACACGCCCCTTGAGCGCCTGGATCGCTGTGAAAATCGCACGGATCGTCGCCATGCCCGCGGGGTCGCCCGGATGCGCCTTGCCCGCGAACACCAGTTGCACCCCGCCCTCCAACCCGGCCAGCGCTTTGAGCCGTTCGATGTCGTGGAACAAAAGATCCGCGCGCTTGTAATCGGCGATCCGCCGGGCAAACCCGAGGGTGAGCACGTTGGCCTCCATGCCGACGCCGGTTTCGCGGTTCACCCGCTCCAGCAGCGCGGCCTTCGCCTCGGCGTGCGCTTCCCAGACCTCCGCCACCGGCAGGTTGTGCGCCGCGCGCAGGGTGAAGTTATCCTCGCGCCATCCCGGAATGTGGCGGTCATATAACTTTTGAAAGGGCGGCGACGTCCAGGTCCGGACATGCACGCCGTTGGTGATATCCTCGATCTTGTAACCGGCAAACATGCGCTGGGATATCTCGGTGTGTTTCTTCGCGACGCCGTTGATGTAATGACTGAGGTTGAGCGCCAAATAGGTCATGTTCAACTCGCCGCCGCAGCAGAAAACATCGCGCATTTCGGCCATTTCGCTGCGGCCGAGCGCGGCGGTCACCATTTCCAACGGGAACTTATCATGCCCGGCCGGGACCGGGGTGTGGGTGGTGAAAACGCATTTCCGCCTAACGGCCTCAACGTCGTCGTGATTGAACGGCCCGCGCCCGGCCGCGGCGGCCGCCTCGTCTAGCAACTCGAGGGCGAGCAGGCTGGCGTGACCTTCGTTCATGTGAAAACGGACGAGCTGGTCGTGGCCGAGCGCGCGCAACAGGCGCACGCCGCCGATGCCCAGTATGATCTCCTGGCAAAGCCGGTACCAGCGGTCGCCGCCATACAAATGATCGGTGATGTGGCGGTCCCATTCCGAGTTTTCCGGGAGATCCGTATCCAACAGATAGACCGGCACGCTGCCGCCCGTCACGCCGGCGACATCGTATTGCCAGCCGCGCAAATGCACCGGGCGGCCGTCGATGAGCACCTTCGCGCGGGGCGCGAGTTCTGTGAGAAAATCCTCCACCCGCCACTCGCAGGATTCTTCGGATTGCGAACCGTCGGCCGCGAGGCGCTGGCGGAAATAGCCCTTTCGATGGAGCAGGGAAACACCGGCCATCGGAAAATCCCGATCCGCGGCGGCACGCAGCATGTCACCCGCGAGGAACCCGAGCCCGCCGCAGTAAGTCGGCATGCCGGGTTCCAGCGCGATTTCCATCGAAAAATAAGCGATGAGCCGGTCACTTTTCATCGTCCTGGGGGAGTGAACCGGGGGATGATAGGCTCGATTTCCCGCCGGATCAAGGCGGCGGATTTCTCACCCGAGTGCGGCGCGTCCGGCAGCCTCGCCGGTTGCGAAGCAGGTGCCCATCACCCGGATCGATGCCTGCGCCTCGTGATCCGCGGAAATGCAGCGGCCCGCCACCCACAAGTGCTCCACGCCCGCGGGACGCAGGCAGCGCAGCGGAATCCCGGCGGGGCGGTTGTCATCCGGATAGCGCAGCTTCGGGCCTTTGGGGTCCTCGCGGAATTCCATCGGCCAGGTGGCGAGCGCGATCTCGTCCTCGAAGCGGTTTCCCGCCCGCACGTCCGCGCCGGTGAGAACGTATTCACCCAGCCAGCGGCGGCTCTCGCGGATGCCGGCGCGCACCGGCCATTGGCTGATGTAGCTGGCGCGCCAGCGTTCGGATTTGCTGGCAAGCCAACGCATCACCGCGCTGGCGATTTCCCGACCGCGCAGCTCAAGCCCGGTCAAGCAGGCGGGATCGAGCGGATCGAAGTCGGAAACGGTTTCGCCGCCGGCCAGATCGATGCTGCCGAAAATTTCCCCCACCCTGCCGGAGGCGCGGAAGGTGATGCCCAGGGCTTCGGGCGGAAGGTGCCCGCCGCGCACACCCTCGACGATGAGCCCGGCGGTGTGAAGCCTGGATTCGTCCGCCATCGAAACTTCGCTGTGGACGCCGAACACATAGGCCGGCCGCTGCAGTTTCGGCGCTTCCGCCATCGCCGAGCCCTCGCCCAGCAAGATCGCGGCCACCGCATCGCCCGAAGCATCTATCAGCCTCTTCGCGGCTACCAGATAGAGCCCCGCCCGCCCGCAGAGTTGGATTTCCCACTGCCCGTCACCGCGGGAAACGGCGCTGACTTCGGTGTGCAGCCTCGTTTCCAACGAAGGCTCGGCGGAAACCATCTCATCGGCGATGCGCACGAAATCCACCGGGTGCTGAGGCAGCACGTCCACCCGCCCCATGCGCTGCGGGCCGATGCCGGTAGCTTCGATCATCCGCGCGGCGATCTCCGAGGAGAATCCGGGATTCGCCAAGACCGCGCCCGGTTCCTCGCGCAGCAGATACAAGCCGCAGAAGGTATGCACTAGCGAGGCCGTGCCCATGCCGCCAAGGAAACCGTGGCGTTCGGCTAACAAAACACGAGCCCCGGTTCTCGCGGCGGTGACGGCGGCGGCCAGTCCGGCGCTGCCTCCACCGATCACGGCGAGATCGAAAAGCCCGCGCGGCCGACTCATGAAGTCCTTGCGACGATCAACGCCGCCAGGGTGATGGGCGTGGCGAGATTGGCCTTGGTCAGATCCTCGGGGCCGAGTTCGACCGCCCAACGATCCTCCACCGCCACGACCAGTTGCATCACGGCCATCGAGTCCAATCCTGCCGCTGCCAAGTCGCCGTCTTCGGGAAAATCCCAGTCCAATTCAAG
>JBIPMR010000343.1:0-4762 GCA_044369025.1 Luteolibacter sp. | reverse complement strand
GAGGACCTCGTCGGCGCGCTGCAACGAAGCCCCTTCCGGCAGTTCGATGGCCACGAACAAGTATCCCTTGTCCTCGTCCGGAATAAACCCTCCGGGCACGATCTTGCCCAGGCCCCAGATGCCGCCACAGACGATGACGAGGATCAACATGGAAAACGTCGCCTTGCGGGTCAGGCCGCCGACGATTTTACCGTAGCGATCGATAACCCGGTCGAAGAACGCGTTGAACTTTCTGAAGAACCAGGCGATCGGACCGCGGCCGGGAGTCGGTTTGCGCAGCAACATGGCCGAAAGCGCCGGGCTGAGTGTGAGCGCGTTGATCGCCGAGAAAATCACCGATACCGCGATGGTAATGGCGAATTGCTGATAGAGGAGGCCGGTGACCCCGCCCATGAAGGCGACGGGCACGAACACCGCACAGAGAATCAGCGCGATGGCGACCACCGGGCCGGAGACTTCCTGCATCGCCTTGCGCGTGGCATCGACGGGCGAGAGCCCGTGTTCGATGTGATGCTGCACGGCCTCGACCACCACGATGGCGTCATCCACCACGATCCCGATCGCAAGCACCAGCCCGAACATGGTGAGCGTGTTCAAGCTGAAACCCAGCAGCGGGAAGGCGATGAACACGCCCAGCAAGGAAACGGGCACCGTCAGCATCGGAATGATCGTGGCGCGGAAACTCTGCAGGAAGATATACACCACGATGAGCACGAGGACGATCGCCTCGAACAGCGTGTGGACGATCGCCTCCATCGAGGCCTTGATCGGCAGGGTGGAATCGAGCGTGATGCTGTATTCCATGTCTGGCGGGAAGCGGAGTTTGGCCTCTTCCAGGATTTGCTTGACGTTGTCGGCGGTCTCCAGGGCGTTGGCACCCGGTGCCAGATAGACGCCGAGCGCGCCGGCCGGGGCCTTGTCGAGGCGGCCACGAATGTCGTAGGTTTGCGCGCCCAGTTCCACCCGCCCGACGTCCTTGATTTTCACCTGTTGGCCGTCTCTGCTGGCGCGGACGATGATTTCCTCGAATTCCTTCGGATCCTTGAGCAGGCCCTGCGCGCGGACGTTGAACTGGCTTTCCTGGCCTTCCGGCGCGGGCTCGGCACCGATTCTTCCGGCGGGCGACTGGGCGTTCTGCTCCTTGATTGCGTTGGCGATATCGGTCGGCGTGATGCCGAGCGAGGCGAGCTTTTCGGGATCCAGCCAGATCCGCATCGAATAATCCTGGGCGGTGAAATTCTTCACGTCGCCCACGCCGCGGACCCGCTTGATCTGATCCACGAGGTTGATGTCGGCGTAGTTTCCGAGAAACACCCCGTCGTAGGTTCCCTTCGGCGAGGAAATCCCGATGGCCAACAGAATGTCCGGGCTGGAGCGGTTGGTGATCACGCCCTCGCGTTTCACCGCGTCCGGCAGCTGGGATTCTGCCTGCCCGACGCGGTTCTGCGTGTTGACCTGCATGATGTCAACATCGGTGCCGACATCGAAGGTGACGTTGAGCGTCATCTTGCCGTCGTTCGCATTGTAGGACTGCATGTAGAGCAGTTTGTCCACGCCATTGACCTTGGATTCGATCGGAGTGGCCACGGATTCCATGACGGCCTCGGCGGCGGCACCACGGTAAGTCGAGGTGACCTGGATCAGGGTGGGACTGACGTTCGGGTATTCCGAAATCGGCAGTCTTGATAGGGAAATGAGCCCGACGATGCAGGTGACGATCGAGATGACCATCGCCACGATCGGCCGGCGGATGAAGAATTCAGCCATGATCGGTTATTTATCGGAAGGTTTCTGTCCTGCGGCGGGGGCGGACTTCATGGCTGCCAATTGGGCGGCCGTCAGGGCCGTCACCGGCGCGCCCTCGCGGGCTTTCTGCAGGCCTTCCACGATGATGCGCTCGGCGGGCTTGAGGCCTTCGAGGATGAGGCGGTTCGAGTGGTTCTGTTCCCCCACCTTGACCGACCGCTGACTGGCGAGGCCCTCCTGATCGACCACCCAGACGAAGGTTTTGCCCTGGAGTTCGATCAAGGCCCGTTCCGGCACTTCGATGCAGTCCTTGCGGATGCCGAGATCGGCACGGACCCGCGCGAACATGCCGGGGCGCAGGTTTTTGCCTGGATTGTTGAATTCCGCGCGGATCCGCATGGTGCCGGTTTTCGCGTCCACCGTGCGGTCGGTGAAAATGATATGACCGATTTCAGGATGCTCCTCGCCGTCAGCGAGGATCAAGGTCAGCGGCAGGGCGTTGAGCGACTTGCCTTCCTTGCTGCTTTTGGCTACCGCCTGCAGGTATTCCACTTCACTGACATTGCAGTAGAACCAGATTTTCTCCTGATCGGAAATCGTGGCCAGCAGGGTGGCTTCGCCTTTGCCCACCAGGTCGCCGATGGCGACCTGCTTGGCGCCGATCAGGCCGGTGATGGGCGCGTGCACAATGCAGTAACTGCGGTCGAGTTTGGCGGAATCCACCCGTGCAAGGGCGGACTGGAGGCTCGCTTCGCCGACTTGCACCGAGGCCTGGGCATTATCGAGATCCTGCTTGGGAATCGCCCGTTTTTCATACAGCGGTTCGAGCCGGGCGACGTCCGCCCTGTATTTCCCAAGCGCGGCCTGGGCTTCCGCCAGCAGGCCCTCCGCAGCCTTGAGCTTCTCATCATAAGGGCTTTGATCGAGCACGAAGATGACTTGATCCTTCTCCACCACCTTGCCCTCTTCGAAAGGTGTATCCTTCACAAAAGCCTCCACCCGGGCGCGGACTTCGACGTTCTGTGGTGAATCGAGCTGGCCGATCAGCGTCGCGGTGAGAGGGACTTCCGAAGTGGTGATTTTCATCACTTCCACGATCGGTGGTGGCGGCGCGACGGCTTCGGGTTTTTCGCAACCGCTCAGCCAGACCGCCGCCATCAAAATGACCGGGATGCGAAGCTGTTGGAACTGGCGGCAACCGTTCTCGGGGTTTTGGGCGGACATTTTCACAAACTAATATTTCGCGCGGTTCAGGTGTTGGAGAAACCATCCATCAAGCCAGCCGATGCGATCACGATTCTGAATGCGGCCGGCGGGGTAGAATGACGCTGGATGGGCTTGGTTTTTAGGGAGACGACCTTGAGGTGTCAACTAGGACCATAGTCCGAGATCTTCCGGCTTTTTGGGGGAAAAATCCACTTGATCCCCGCCCGCCTCGCGCCAGCATCGCGGGGCCGTGATAAAACGGGGAGGACGATCCAAATCCTTCCCGGCAGAGGGCTCCCGACGCGGCGCGTTAGTGCCTCGGCCGCGGCAAGAGACTCCTCGCTATCATATCCAGATTGCATCCCGATGCTGACACACGCCAAACTCCTCACCCTTTCCTCCAGCGCCATTTTTTTGGGGGCGTGCGTCCTAGGCCCGCAACCGGGGTCTCCTGACTATCAGACCCCGGGCTCCATCCGCGGGGATTCATCCCCCCAGGGCCAGTCCTTCGGTGACAAGGCCTGGCGGCAGGTGTTCACGGATTCCACCCTGCGCTCGCTGATCGAGCGTGCCCTGCGGAACAATCCGGATCTGGTGGCCGCCACCTACCGCATCGAGCAGGCGCGCGCCCAAGCCTCCGCCGCACGCTCCGATTGGTTTCCCCAATTCGGTGGCAGCGCCGGAGGATCCGCGAATTATGCCTCGGTGAACGCCGGCCAGGCGCCGGCCGGTGGCGACCGCTCCTCCGCATCCTACGATTTAACCACTCCGCTCAGTTGGGAGCTCGACCTGTGGGGCGGGATCCGGCGCAGCAATGAAGCCGCCCGCTCCCGGCTGTTGGAAGCCGAATATCTGCGGGATGCCGTGCAGACCAGCCTCATCGCCGCAGTCGCCTCCGCCTACATCGAGCTGAAAAACCTCGACGAACGTCTGGCCATTTCCATCCGCACGGCGGAAAGCCGCGGCAGTTCGTTCAAGCTCGTTACCGAGCGCCGCGACGGTGGCGTCAGCTCGGATCTCGAAGTCGGCCAGGCCGAGGCACTGTTAGGCCAGGCACGCATCGCGATCCCGGTCACCGAACAGGCCATCGCGGCCAAGGAAAATCAAATCCGCTCGCTGCTCGGCGACTTCCCCGGCGGTGTCGCCCGCAGCGGCAGCCTCGACCGGCTCGAATCCAGGCTGGCGATCAAGGGCGGCCTGCCAGCCTCGCTGTTGGAGCGGCGCCCCGACGTGGCCGCCGCCAGCCAGGCCTATCAGGCGGCCGTTGCTGAAATCGGCGTCACCGAAGCGCTGCGGCTTCCCTCGCTTTCCCTCACCGGCAGCGGCGGCGTGCTCAGCAGCCAACTCGACAACCTGCTGGAAAGCAACTCCGGCAGCTACACCATCGGCCCGCGCCTCGCCGGTCCGATCTTTGACGCCGGCCGCGGCAGGGCCCGCGTCGATGCCGCGAAAGCCCGTGCCGGAGAAGCCCTCGCCGCTCACGACCGGGCCGCCAAACAGGCGTTCCGCGAGGCGGCGGATTCGATCAACGCCCAGTTGAAAACCGGCGAAATCATCACCGAGCAAACCCGGCTGGTCGAATCCAACCGCCGGGTCGCTGCGGTAGCCGGGGAACGCTTTCAAGGCGGCGCATCCAGCTATCTCGAAGTCCTCGATGCCGAACGCAGCCTCTTCGACTCCGAACTCAATCTGGTGGATGCCCGCCGCGACCGGTTGCTGTCCATCGTCCAAGCCTACCGGGCTCTCGGCGGCGGCTGGAAGTGACCGCTGCGGGATCAGACGTAGATCTTTTTGTAATACTCGTCGGCCA
>JBIPMR010000342.1:0-4774 GCA_044369025.1 Luteolibacter sp. | reverse complement strand
ACTGATATTCCCGCGACAGGCGCAAGAACCGCCTGTAGCGGCGTCTCTATGAGCGTCGCGCCCGAGGACATGCGCGAAGCCTCTTCATACGGGCTTCTCCATTTCACCTCAGCGCCTCACGGCCAGTTATCCTGCCGCGCGCCTGGATTTGGGGAATTCCTCAAGGAGGGGCGGATCTCCGATCGCCCTGCCCGTGAGCGGACCATGAGCTGAGCCAAGCCGCCACCCATTGGCTCAGCATGGGCAGGGCGGACAGATTCCGCCCCTCCTTGTTGCGCTTCGCGCTCCGCACGGGATGCGCCCATTTCCACAAATCCTGACGCGCGGTAGTATCGCTGAATGAAAAATCCGCCAGCGGGACGGGCCCGATGGCGGATTGGGAAGGGTCGAGACCGGGCGACCGATCAATGTTCGCGGCAGAACTGCTCGAAGCGGGTCAATCCTTCGTTGAGGATGTCCAGCGTGGTGCAGTAGCTGAGGCGGATGCCTTCGTCGTAACCGAAGGCGATGCCGGGAACGGCGGCGACTTTGTAGCGGGAGAGCAATTTGTCGCAGAGGTTCATCGACTTGAGGCCGGTGTTGCCGGTGTAAACGAAGAAGTAGAACGCGCCCTGTGGCTCGACGACGCGGATGTTCGGGATCGCTTTGAGGCGGGCGAACATGAACTGGCGTTTGACGTCGTATTCGCCGCGCAGGTCTTCGATGAATGATTGGTCGCCTTGCAGGGCGGCGAGGGCGCCGTATTGCGAGAAGCTGTTGGCGTTGGAGGTGGTGTGGTTCTGGATTTTCTCGATCGCGTCGGCGAGCGGTTTGGGAGCGGCGGTGTAGCCGAGACGCCAGCCGGTCATCGAGTAGGCTTTGGAAAAGCCGTTAACGGTGATGGTGAGATCGTAGAGTTCCTGGCTGAGGGAGGCGATGGAGACGTGCTTGTTGTCGCCATAAACGAGTTTTTCGTAGATTTCATCGGACAGGATGACGATGTCTTCGGTGAGGGCGATTTCACCGAGGGCGAGCAGCTCCTCTTTCGTGTAGATCGCACCGGTCGGGTTGCCGGGGGTGTTGATGATCACCATCTTGGTGGCCGGGGTCATGGCTTCCTCGAATTGCTCGGGAGTCATTTTCCAACCGGTGGATTCCTTGGTCTCGACGATCACGGGGATACCGCCGGCGAGGCGGACCATTTCCGGATAGGAAACCCAGAAGGGCGACGGGATGATGACTTCGTCACCTTCTTCGATGACGGCGAGGATGGCGTTGTAACAGGCCATTTTGGCGCCGCCGGTGACGCAGATTTGGTTGGCGGCGTATTTGAGGTTGTTGTCGGTGGCGAATTTCTCGGAAAGGGCCTCGCGGAGTTCGGGAATGCCGCCGGCCGGGGTGTATTTGGTTTTGCCGGCTTGGAGGGCGTCGATGGCCGCGTCCTTGATGAATTGCGGGGTGTCCACTTCCGGCTCACCACCGGCGAGGGCGTAAACTTCCTCGCCCTTGGCGATCATGGCTTTGGCCTGGGCGGTCACGGCCAGTGTGAGTGACGGAGAAACCTTGGCGATACGGGATGAAATGCTGTCCATGTGAGCTCAGTTTGGGGTTGAACCGCCAAACCGGGCGCAGCAAGGATAGATGACGCAGCCCCCGGTGTGAACGGGGCGCTTTTGTGGGGCCTGCCCCATTCGCTGGCAAGCTAAATGGATGGCAAATTCTCGGCCGCGGCTGC
Source organism: Luteolibacter sp. (assembly GCA_044369025.1). Lineage (GTDB taxonomy): Bacteria > Verrucomicrobiota > Verrucomicrobiia > Verrucomicrobiales > Akkermansiaceae > Luteolibacter. Next base: position 3,060 of record JBIPMR010000342.1, on the reverse strand, counting down.
TGGAGAGCGCGCTGTGATGGGCTTGCAACCGAAGGTTTCTAGAATTTCCGCAGAATGGTGTCGTGGCACAGCCGCTCGTCGCTGTGGGGGTGATCGAGGGTGTAATGGAGGCCGCGGGATTCCTTGCGGCGGACCGCGCATTCAACGATCAGGCCGGCGACGGCGACGAGGTTGCGGAGTTCCAGAATGTCGGCATTGACGCGGTGGCCCCAGTAAAACTCGCGGACCTCCTTTTTCAAATTCCGCAGGCGGGCGGTGGCGCGGCGCAGGCGGTTGTCGGTGCGGACGATGGAAACGTAGTCCCACATCAGGCGGCGGATCTCGTCCCAGTTGTGATAGATGACGACCAGTTCGTCGGGCTCCGCGGTGTCGCCGTATTCCCACTCGGGGATGGGCGGCGGATCCATGACGGATTTCGCGGGCGGATGGAGGCGGAGCATTTCATCGAGCGCGCGGCGGGCGACGACGTTGCCTTCCAACAGCGAGTTGGAGGCGAGCCGGTTGGCGCCGTGGAGGCCGGTGCAGCCGACTTCACCCACGGCGTAAAGCCCGCGGATCGAGGACTTGCCATTCACATCGGTGAGCACGCCGCCACATTGGTAATGCGCGGCGGGCACCACCGGGATCGGCTGGGTTTCACAATCGAGGCCGAATTTCAGCAGCGTCTCGTAAATGTAGGGGAAACGCTCCTTCATGAAACCCTTGGGCTTGTGGGTGACATCGAGGTAAACGCAGGTCGCGCCGGTGCGCTTGATTTCGCGGTCGATGGCGCGGGCGACGATGTCCCGCGGTGCGAGCGAACCGCGGGGGTCGATCTTTTTGGTGAAATCCTCGCCTTTGCCATTGATCAGGATCCCGCCCTCGCCGCGCACCGCCTCGCTCACCAGGAACGAGCGCGCTTCCGGTCCCGTGGCACCCGGATTGTAAAAGCAGGTCGGGTGGAACTGGATGAATTCCATGTTCGCGATGATGGCGCCGGCCCGCCAGCCGAGAGCCACGCCGTCACCGGTCGCGGAGTCGGGGTTGGTGGTGTAGAGATAGACTTTGCCGCAACCGCCGGCGGCGAGGATGACCCGATCCGAGCGGAAGACTTTGACTTCGTTGGTCTCGGTTTCGAGCACATAGGCCCCGACGACGCGGTCATCGACGGCGGCCCCGAGCTTGGCGGTGGTGATGAGATCGATGACGAAGTGGTTTTCCAACAGCGTGATGTTGGGCGTTTGGCGCGCGGATTCGATCAAGCCGCGGGCGACTTCGCGGCCGGTGGTGTCGCGGGCGTGGAGGATGCGGCGGTGCGAGTGGCCGCCTTCCTTCCCGAGCTGGAAATGGCCGTCCTCTTTGTCGAAGGCGACGCCGTAATCGACCAGATCCTCGATCGCCGCAGCACCCTCGCCGATGATGGTGCGGACGGCGGCCTCCTTGCACAGCCCGGCTCCGGCATCGAGCGTGTCGGCGACGTGGCTTTCATTCGAGTCGCCCGGATCGCGCAGGGCTTCGGGCAAAACCGAGGCGATGCCGCCCTGGGCCCAGGCGGTGTTGGATTCGTAAACATCCCCCTTGGTCACCACAATCACCGAGCCGTGGCGTGCGGCGCGCAAGGCAAAGGACAGTCCGGCAATGCCGGCACCGATCACCAGGAAGTCTGCTGTCATGTGCCCGCAGCATGGACGCGGATTTCCAACGGAAAAGGGAAATTTGTGATTCGTGTTTCTTGACCACCTGCTTGCGGCGGAGGCACGCTGGCGCATGAGCTTTTTCATCACCGGCACGGATACCGGAGTCGGCAAAACCTACGTCACCTGTCTCCTGCTGGAAGGCCTCCGCCACGCCGGCGTGGACGCGGTGGGATACAAACCCGTCGCTTGCGGCGACCGCGACGATGCGACACGGATTTCCGCCGCCTCGGGCGGACTCGACGCCGATTCGGTCAACCCGGTTTATCTAAACACCGCCGTCGCGCCCTACGTCGCCGGGATGTTGGAAAACCGCACGGTGGACCCGGCGGACCTGCTCGCCGGATTTGCAAAACTCGCCGCCGCCCACGAAACCGTGCTGGTGGAAGGCGTCGGCGGTTGGGAAGTGCCCGTCGCCGCCGGCTACCGCGTGTCCGATCTCGCCGCCGACCTCAAGCTGCCGGTCATCATTGTGGCCGGAAACAAACTGGGCGCGCTCAACCACATCTTACTCACCGTCGATGCCATCCGCGCCAAGGGCCTGGTCTGCGCCGGCATTTTCCTCAACCAACTGGAGGACGAAATGGACACCGCCATGATCACCAACAAAGGCGTGATCGAAGATCTCACCGGCGTGCCGCTGCTCGACCACTTGATTTACGGCCAGGATTTCCTCGACCTCGAACGCTTCCTCAAACTCTGAGAGCCCGGGTGGCTGGCTCCGGGGGGGGAGGTCCCGGAGCCTACCAGCTTGATTTTGCTGTCATTTGTCACAACCGCGCATTAGGGATACTCCGCTTCCGCAGTCTGCGATATTACGCAATCACGGAGTAGTTGTTCTTTCTCCTTTCCATGCCAGCCAAAAATTTTCACGTCCGCCAAGCCGCCGTCTCCGCCCTCCGCGCCTGGGCCAAGGGGCACGACTACGCCGAAACCCTGATCGATCGCCACGCCCAGCGCCGCAAACTCTCCTCCGCCGACCGCGCCCTGCTCCAGGCCATCCTCTTCGGCGTGTTGCGCCACCGCCGGATGATCGACCACTGGATCGGCATCCTCCGCGACGGCAAACTCGATCCCGAAACCCGCGACATCCTGCGCGTCGGCCTGTGCCAACTGCTCATCCTCGGCCTCCCGGACCACGCCGCCGTCAACGAAACCGTCGAGGCCGGAAAAGCCAGCGTCCGCAGCCTGATCAACGCCGTCTTGCGCCGCGCCACCCTTTCCAAAAAACGCCTGCTGGAAGACATCGACGAGCTAACCCCCCCGGTGATCCACTCCCACCCGGACTGGCTCTACAACCGCTGGCGGCTCGCCTTCGGCAAACGCGAGGCGATCGCCCTGATGGAATGGGACAACCTGCCGGCCGTCACCTATTTCCGCGTGAACC
>JBIPMR010000020.1:0-14870 GCA_044369025.1 Luteolibacter sp. | reverse complement strand
CGCCGGCTATGCGGACGTGATCGTCACGGTCAACCACCGCTTCGTCCAAATCGGCGATCGCCACCTTGACGCGAAAAACTACGCCGCCGCACTCAAGGCTTACTCGTCGGTGCGCCCGCGCGCCCAGGTGGTGGCCATCCAGACCAAGCGCCTCGCCGCCATGCGCAGCCTGAAGGAAGATCTCGACAAGCGCATCGCCTTCGCCACCAAGGCCAAACAGCCTCTGCCCCGCGGCATCGAAGAAAGAACCGCGATGCTCGGCAGCATGCTTGAAAGCACCGAGAGCGTCCTGGGTGAGGTCCGCACGCTCGATGAGTACGACGCGACGCTCCAATACCGGATCGCCCGCTGCTATTTCAACATGGAACGCTACTGGCCGGCCAGCATCGCCTTCGAGGCCGTCGCCAGCGAAAATCCAAAATCCGCGGATGCCTCGACTTCGCTCTTCGGGGCGATCATCTGCCAGTGGAAACTGGAGAGACCCGCAGCCACCCGTGCCCTTTGTACCGAATACCTGAAGAAGTATCCGAAAGAAAAGCACGTCGACCAGATTGTCGAACTCAACGCTTCCCTGCTCCTGCAAGATGGGCTGACGGACGAGGCGATCACCTTCCTGGATTCGTTTCTCAAGGAAAACCCCGAGACCCCGACCCGTGGGAAATTGCTCATTCTTTTGGCCAACGCCCGCTTCCAAGGTGGCAAATACGCTGACGCCGCCAAGGACTACAAAATGCTGCGCAAGGAATTCGCGGCCGTCCCGGAATTCGAAGAATTCACCTACCGCCTCGCGCTTTGCGATTTCCTCAGCAACGATTACAAAGCCACCATCAAGGGCTTCGACGCCTATGACCGTGACTTCCCCAACGGCCAATTCAAGGCGGACATCCGCTACCGCCGCGGCATCATCCAGCTCGCGCTCAAGGAATACGACCCATTGATCACCTCCATGGGAGCCCTGCTCAAGGACCCCACCGCTCAGGATTACGCGGGGCAAATCCACACCCTGCTCGGCGACGCGTGGTCCGCCAAGGGCCAGAACGACAACGCCGCCACCGCCTACGCCACCGCCGTGCGCACGGCCAACAAGGATGAAAACGTCATCCAATACTCGCTCGAGCAAGCGACCAACCTGCTCCGCAACCTCCGCCGCTGGGACGAACTCCAGACCCTCTGGCAGGACTTCCTCAAGCAAAACCCCAATCACCCGATGGAGCTGCGGGGCGTGTCCGAGTTGTCGAAACTCCTCTCGCGCGCCAACAAGAAGGACGAGGCCCGCAAAATGCTCGCCGAATACGCCCTTCGCGATATTCACAACTCCCGCTCTGAATACGTCGAGATGCTGCTCAGCCAGCTCGCCGGCCAGTATGTGCCGCCCCGCTCGTTCAAAAAAGACGCCACTCCGCCTGATATCGACGCGCTGCTGGCGGATCTCACCAAGCAGCTCGAAATTCCGGAAAGCGCCCACACCCTCGCCTACCTCGCCCGCGTCAACTTCGCCAAGTCGGAACTCGCCCGCATGATGCGCGATCCGGTGCGCAACGCCCGTTTCCTCAATGCCGTCTCCGCCACCTCGAAGCCGGAAGATCTCGGCCCCATCCTGCTCTCCATTGTCGGACAATTCCTGCTTGACGACCGGCAACTCGACAATGCCGTCCCGCTCTTCACCCGTCTTCGCGATGCCTTTCCGGACTCGCCCTACTCGGACGCCGCCCCGGTCGGCCTCGGCCGCATCGCCCTCGCCAAAAAAGACTACGAAGGCGCGCTCAAGGAATTCGACTACGCCCTCACCCGCGCCGCCGGCAGCTCGATGATGAAAGAGGCCACCTACGGCAAAGCCCTCGCCCTCCAGAACCTCCGCAAATTCGACGACGCCAAAAAGCTCTTCGAAGAAATCGTGGCCGCCAAAGAATGGCGCGGCCTCGAAAAAGCCGGGGCGCTGCTCCAGCTCGGTGAGATCGCCGCCGAAAACGGTGACAAGGGAGCCGCCAACGCCTATTTCCAGCGGGTTTACCTTTCCCACGGTGCCTACCCGGACATCGCCGCCAAGGCCTACATCCGCAGCGCCGAAATGCTTGAAGAGACCGGCCAACACGAAGCTGCTGTCAAAACCTATCGCGAACTCGCCCGCAATCCGAAATTCGCCGACACTCCCGAGGTGAAAATCGCACGCCAGAAAGCCGAAGAATGAAATATTCCATCCGTCCATTTCCCTCCATGACCGGCCCGCTCGCCGTGGCTTGCGCAGCGCTGTGTCTTTCCTCAACGGTCAGGGCCCAGGAGGAATTCGAATTGCAGAACGGTCGCCGCTTCCCTGCGGAGTCCGTCAAACCGTCGGCCAATGGTTTCACCGCCACGTTTGTCGAAGGAACCGCCCAGCGGACCCTCAATTTCACCGCCAAGGAAATCGTCCGCACCTCGCTGCGTGAGCCGAAAGAAGTCGCGTCCGCCCGCATCCTGATCGCTTCCGAAAAGGCGGACCAGGCTCTCGAAGCCCTCGTGAAAATCGAGCCCGCGCTGCTGCCATACCAATCCATTCCGGATTCCTGGTGGCAGCGTGCCGCCATCCTCCGCATGGATGCCCTTTCCGTTCTCGGGAAAAACAAGGAGGCCCAAGCCATCGCCAGCGCCGAGGCGCTCGCCAAGCTCTCCGAAGAGAATGCCACCCTGCTGAAGGACTTCCTCCGGGTCATCAGCCCGGCCGAGAATGACCCGGCCGAGAAAATCGAGGTGCTGCGCTCGCTCTCGGAACGCACCATCGACCCTTGGGTCAGCGCCCGGATCTGGCTCGAAATCGGCAACACCCTCGCCGGCCAAGGTAAAATCGAAGATGCCATCAAGGCTTGGCTGCGCGTCCCCGTCTTCTTCCCTGCCGAGCGTGACCTCGCCGTGCGCGGCACCATCCTCGCCGCCCGCGGACTCCAGCAAATCCAGCGCCCGCAAGACGGACTCAAGCTGCTCAACGACTACCTCGACGACCACATCGCTTCTCCCTATAAAGAGACGATTCAAAACGAAGCCGCCAAGCTCGACCCCGCAAATCTACCCGCTTCCACTCCCAAAGCCTCTCAAGAAGATCCAAAAGAGCCTGCCGAAACCGCCAACTGAACCACCTGTCTGAACTGTCTTAAATTCCTCTCACCCCAACTCGTCTCACCATCCGCCGCATGAAAAACCATCCCATCCTCCGTTCCTTCTCCATCGCGCTCCGACTCCTCATGGTCGTATTCGTCGTCGGGCTCGCCTGCCCGGTCACCACCGCCCAAGCTCAGGACCCCGCACCCGCCAGCGAGACCGCTCCCGCGAAAAAGGCCGCTCCAACCAAGAAGACCCTTTGGGAAACCATCAAACTCGGCGGTTGGGTCATGTATCTGATCGGCATCATGTCGGTCTTCACGATTTACCTCGTGATCGACGTTTTCCTCCGCACCTCCGACAGCCGCCTCGTTCCCGGGGAGGAGTTGGAAAAAGCGCGCCAGCTCTTCATGGCCGGCGATTACGTCAACTGCTACCAAGTGATGAAGGGCAATCCCTCCGCTTTCAACAACTGCGTGAAATACGGGCTCTCGTTCGTCGGCAAGGGCAAAGAGCAGACCGAAGAAGCGCTGCTGGTGGAAGTGAACCGTGAAAACAACCGCCTCCAAAACCGCATCAACTACCTCTCCGTCATCGGCGTTTGCGCTCCCATGGTCGGTCTGGTCGGAACCGTGGTCGGGATGATGGGTGCCTTCTCCGCCCTCGGTGAAGCCGGCTCCGGCGACACCTCCGCCCTCTCCGAAGCCATCGGTCACGTGCTCGTCGCCACCGCTTCCGGTCTGATCGTCGCGATTCCCGCGTTCATGTTCTTCTACATGCTCCGCAACCGCCTCACCGCCAAAATGCACTGGCTCGAAGACCAAGTCACCGCGATCTTCCGCAATATGCCCTACGATCATTTCCAAGGCCTTGAAATCGGCGAGGAACTCACCTTTGCCGCCCTGCCGAACTGGATCGAGGCTGACCCGAATGCCTCTTTGGCCCAGTAATCCCCTTCAACCCACCCTCACCAACCCATGGCTAGTACAGGTGGCAACGGCAGTGACCCGGAATTCCAGGTCGCTCCCATGATCGACGTGCTTCTGGTGTTGCTCATCTTCTTCATGAGCATTACCACGGACCAGGTGGCGAAAATTGATCGCTCGATCATCCTGCCCCTTGCCCCCGAAGCAAAAAAACGCGAGCACGACCTCAAAAATGAGGTTATCGTCAACATCGACTGGGATGCTGCTCTCAATTCCTCGCAAGTCCGCTTCGGCGCGATCATCTGTGATCCCCTCGAAAAACTCGCCGAATACGTCGCCCCGGTCAAAGAGCGCAACCCGAAACTCAAACTCATCATCCGCGGCGACGGAGACACTCCGTCGCTTGAGATTCAAAAAGTCATCGAAGTCCTTGCCGGTGCCGGTATTGACGACATTTCTCTCTCCGGCACCAACCGCTGACGCACTGATTTCCATTTCATGAAGCATAAGAAAAGAAAACTCAAAGAGCCGGAAGTCGTTCACCTCGGCTTCCAGATCGCGCCGATGATCGACGTGGTCTTCGTCATCATGCTTTTCTTCATGGTCATGGCCGGTGCCGTCCAAGTGGAAAACGAACTCAACCTCAAGCTTCCAGGCACCATCGCCCCGGATTCCCCGGTCGAGGCCATCGAGGACACCCAGGTCCGCGTGCTGGATACCGGTGAAGTCCTGCTCAATGACGACCTCATGGGTGACGGCGCCGACATCAAGCTGGTCAACCTCAGCGCGACGCTGATCCGTCTCAACGAATCCGCCAAAGTGGCCGGCAGCAAGGTGGTCGTCACCATCATGGCCGACGAGTTCGCCCCCTATCAGCGCGTGATCAACGTGCTCAACGCCCTTTCCGTCGCGAAGGTCCAGAATGTGACTTTCGAAGTCCCGCCGCAGTAAAACCCATCACCCGCCACTCCCATGGACGACACCTATTTCGATCCCGCATCCATTCCGCCTCCTGAGAAGAAGGGCAAGCTCCGCCGACTCATCGTCAAGATGGGCCTCGGCGCATTCATGATCTCGGTGATCGTTCACGCGATCTTCGCCGTGCTGGCGATCGTCTTCTTCTACACCTGGGTCTACCCGCCGGAAGAGAAAATCGACTTCCTGCCCGGTGGTGGCGGCGGTGGCGGATCGGGCGGCGAGACCGTCCAAAAGATCCAGGCAGTGCAGCAAAAGCGCATGATGAGCAACACCTCGCTCTCCAAGCGCATCTCTTCCACATCCATCAACTCCTCGTTCTCGCTCCCGGATTCCTCGAATGAAATGATGGATCCCGGCTTGCCGATGGATGTCTCCGCGCAACTCGGCTCCGGCGGCGGATCCGGTGGCGGCAAGGGAACTGGCAAAGGCCCCGGCATCGGATCCGGCACCGGCCCCGGCAAGGGAATTGGCGAAGGCCAGCTCGGAATCGGCGCGCTCATACCCACCATCATGAAAGGCCGCTGCAGCGATGCGGAACGCCTCAGCCAACTTCGCGACGCCGGCGGCACCCCGGAAATCGAAGCGGCGGTGAAAAAATCCCTGCAGGCGTTCAAAGGCAGCCAAAACTCCAATGGTTCGTGGGGCAACTCCCACCAAGCCGCCATGACCGGGTTGGTGTTGCTTTGTTACCTCGGCCACTGCGAAAGCACCCAATCCCCGGAGTATGGGGAAAACGTCACCAAAGGCATCGCCTATCTCATCGATCTCTCGCTCAAGAACAATGGCCGGATGGGGATGAATCTCGCCAGCAACCACTGGGTTTATGAGCACGGCATCGCCACTTACGCGCTGTCCGAGGCGCTCACTTTCTCCCGGACCCTGCAATTCAAAATGCCGGAACTCGAAGCCGCCGTCGAGAAGGCCGTTGATATCATCATCAAAGGCCAAACCAAAGGCGGCGGCTGGGACTATGGTTATAAGGACACCTCACGCAATGACCTCTCGGTCGTCGGCTGGCAGATGCAGGCGCTCAAGGCCGCCAAGGCTTCCGGAGTGAAAGCTCCGGACTTGGACAAGTGCATCCGCAAGGCGACGGACTATCTTCTCAAGGATGCCTACGTGGCCGACGGCAAATTCGCCTACACCGGCAAAGGTGCCCACCCGGCGATGACCGCCGTGGGCGTGCTTTGCCTCCAACAGTGGGACAAAGGCAACGCCAAGCCCGCTCGCGAAGGAATCCGCCTGATCAAGAGTGGTCTGGATCTCCGCGGAAAAAACATCAAAAACCCCAAGCCGACGGAATTCGAACATTGTTACACCTTTGAATACGACAATCCGGACGCCGACCTCTACGCGTGGTACTACGCCGCACAGGTCATGCGCAATGCCGGCGACAAGGAGTGGGAAGCCACCAACAAGGCGATCATCGCCGATATCCTGCCCGCCCAAAAATCGGATGGCACCTTCGAGATCGAGCCCGGTGGCGGCAAAGTGCGCCATGGCAACGGCACCGCCGGCGCCGGCGGCTCGCGGGCCATCTACGTGCAGGCGCTCAACACCCTCACGCTCGAAGTGTATTACCGCTTCCTGCCGACCTCCGCAGGCAGAAACACCCGCAGTTCCGGCCTCGACGACCTCCGCTGATTCGGCCGGTTCGAGTCACTTCCCGGTTTGACTCGCGCCGGATCCGCGCTTTCATGCCCCACATGAAATTTCCAGCCAAGCTCTTCGCCGCCTCGCTGCTCATCAGTTGCGCCCAAGGTGCGCTCGTGGAAAAAGCGGTCACCTACCAACAAGGTGACGTCACCTTGGAAGGGTTTCACGTTTATGATGATGCGGTTACCGGCAAGCGTCCCGCCGTGTTGGTGATCCATCAATGGACCGGCCTTTCGGATTCGGAAAAACGCCGCAGCCGGATGCTCGCGGAACTCGGCTACAACGTGTTCGCTGCCGATATTTATGGCCAGGGGATCCGCCCGAAACCGCCGGAAGCTGGCAAGGAAGCCGGGAAATACAAGACGGACCGCCCGCTTTTCCGCTCCCGGATCAACGCCGCGCTCGAGGTGCTGAAAGGCGACGAACGCACCGACGTCCAAAAAATCGCGGCGGTCGGCTACTGCTTCGGCGGCGGCGGTGTCTTGGAACTCGCCCGCTCCGGTGCCGACGTGCGCGGCGTGGTTTCCTTCCACGGCAGTCTGGATGCGGCTCCGGAAATGACCGCGCAAACCGGAAAAATCCCCGCCAAGGTGCTGGTGCTGCACGGTGCGGCGGACCCCTACGTCCCGGCGGAGCAGGTGGCGGCGTTCCAGAAGGAAATGACCGACGCCAAGGCGGACTGGCAGATGGTTTTTTACAGCGGTGCGGTCCACAGCTTCACCCACCCCGAGGCCGGCGATGATCCATCCAAGGGCGCCGCCTATCAGGAAGCGGCGGACCGCCGCTCGTGGGCCTCGATGAAGGCGTTTTTCGCCGAGTTGTTCGAGTGAGCTTGGGATTGCCCCGGGCAAATGATCGCGCCATCGTTTCGACCATGAGCACGGGCTTCCAGTGGCCGGATTTTTTGCACGCCTTCACCCGCGAGGTGGAGGCCGCCGGATTCGTCCCCGAAATCCTCACCGAACTGGCCGCCGGGCCATTGGTCGCGTGGGAACGCCCGGCCGCCGGGCCGCGAATCTACCTCTCCGCCGGGATGCACGGCGACGAACCGGCCGGCCCGCTCGCCCTGCTCGAATTGCTGCGCGGCGGATTTTTCAGCGGGGAATTCCACTGGCTGATCTGCCCCGCACTCAATCCCGGCGGCCTCTCGCTCCAACGCCGCGAAAACGCCGAGGGCGTGGACCTCAACCGCGATTACTGGCTGCGCAGCACCCGCGAAGTCGCCGCACACCGCTCCTGGCTCGATACCATGGGTGCTCCCGACCTCTTCATTTCCCTTCATGAGGATTGGGAAACCTCCGGATTCTATTTTTACGAAATCAATCTGGGCGAGGACGATCCGGATCGCGCCAGCGCCATCATCGACGCCACCCGCCCGTGGTTTCCGCCCGAGCCGGGACCGGAAATCGACGGCCATCGGGCGCGGGCTCCGGGCTGGATCTATCATGCCGCCGAGCCGGATCTGCCGGAAGGCTGGCCCGAGGCGATCTATCTGGCGAAACAAGGTTGCCCGATTTCCTTCACCTTTGAAACTCCCAGCCAGGCCCCGCTCGCCTCGCGGGTCGCCGCCCACGCCGCCGCCGTGACGGCCGCTGTTAGGCTGCTGGCACACGCTAGCGAATGAAAAAAGCGAAGCGCTACAAGGAGCCGCGGTCTCCGAACCGCCGATGTCCATGGGAAGCCAATGAAGTGAGCGCAGCGCTTTCCATCGTCACTTCATGGACAAGGCGATGCGGAATGGGAGCGAAGCGGACATGGCCGGAGGCAAATCGCCTCTCCTTGAGTGAGTTGCATCCGAACGCGAATCCCTGAAGGCCTTTCCGCTAGCGGCTCACCAGATCCGCCAAGGCCGCCTCAAGCGTCGGAAATTTGAAGGAAAATCCATCTCTCTCAAGCGCGGCGGGCACCGCGCGTTGGCCCTCCAGCAGGGCCCCGCCAAAACCGCCGAGCACCAGCTTCAGGGCGAACCCCGGAACCGGAAAGATCGCGGGGCGGTGCACGGCGGACGCGAGCTTGCGGGTGAAACCGGTGTTGCGTTCCGGCGCGGGCGCGGTGCCGTTGACCGCTCCTGACAGGGAATCGGAGAGCACCGCGTGGACCATCGCCGCCCGCAGGTCGGTGAGGTGGATCCACGGCATCCATTGGCGGCCGGAACCGAGCCGGCCGCCGATGCCGGCTTGGAAAAGCGGCCGGAGTTTTTTGAATGCCCCGCCGTCGCGGCCGAGCACGATGCCGATCCGCACCCGGACGACGCGGACGCCGAGGGTTTCGGCTTCGCGTGCGGCGTTTTCCCAAGCGCTGCAAAGGTCTGCCAGATAGCCGCTGCCGGCTGGCGAGCTGTCGGTGATGAGTTCATCGCCGCGGTCGCCATAAATGCCGACCGCGGAAGCGTTGACGAGCACGCGCGGCCGCTCCGCCGCCGGCAGCCTGCGGATCGCCCCGACGACCTGCCCGGTGAGGCCGACGCGGCTTTCGTGGAAGCGGCGGCGGGATTTTTCCGTCCATCGCTGGTCGATCGGTTCGCCGGCGAGATTGATCACCGCCTGATGGCCGGAAAAATCGAGGCTGCCGGGCGTCTGCCAGCGGTCCACGCCCGGGATCTTGCCCGCCCCGGAACGGCTGACGCCGGTGGTGGCGATGCCCTTCTGCGCGAGCAAGGCGGGCAGGCCTTGCCCGACAAAACCCGTCACGCCAATGACCGCCGCCCTTTGTTTTGTCTCCATGTCCCATCATCGGCCGGAAACCGGGTCGGTAAACCCCATTTTGACAGAAAGTCGCGCCACCTTTCACCCTTTACTTCAGAGCCGGGGAGTTCTCTTATCACGGCGATGCTGAAACTTGGTGCATGGATCATTTCCCCGCTGCTCTGCCTGCCGTTGCAGGCGCAGGATGCCCAGCTGCTGCCGGATCAGGCGGTGCCGCCGCCGGTGGACATGATCACCCCGGTGCCGGCTCCGGAGATTCCGCTCGGTTCGCCCGGCGCGCTCACGCCGGTGATGCCCAAGGAACTCAAAATCAACAACCAAGGCGGCTCGATCACGGGTGACTTGGAAACCGGGGTGCTACGCCTGGGTGGACCGGTGAGGGTGGAAGGGGACAGCGGGCTGGAGATTTTTGCGGACACCGCCTTGCTGGACACCCGGGAGAAAAAGGTGACGCTCGAAGGCCACGTCAGCGTCTATCAGGGAAACCTGCTGCAACGCGGCGAGCGCGCGGTGTATTTCTACGAGCGGAAATTTCTCGATGCCAGCGGGCTGCGCGCGTCGCTGGATCCGATCTTGTTAGAGGCCGGCAAATTCACCGTCGAGCAGCGCGGCGGCAAGCAGGTCTTCGTCGGCGAGGATGCCGGGATCACCACCCACGACGTCGAGAATCCGAACTTCTGGGTCCGCTCGAAAAAGACCACGATCTATCCGGGAGAGAAGGTGGTTTTCAACGACCTGCGGCTCTACGCCGGTGACACGCCGGTGTTCTGGCTGCCCTATCTCAGCCAGCCGCTGGACGCCGAGTTGGGATACCATTTCATCCCCGGCGCGCGCTCGAACTGGGGCCCCTATCTGCTCAACAGCTACGGCATCATGCTCGGCGGCAACACCGATCCGGACACCGGCGAAAATGAGGACGCCTGGCTGCTTTCCCGCTGGCATCTCGACGTGCTCACCGCCCGCGGCGTCGGCACCGGGGTGGACCTGATCGACAAGCGGATGGAAAACAGCGAGGAAATCACCGGCTTCAGCGCTTACTATCTGAACGATCTCGCGCCCGATACCGAGCGCTCGGGCGTGCCCCGCGGATTCGTCAACGAGGATCGCTATCAGTTCGAGCTGAAGCACCGGCAGGAACTGGATTTCCCGGACGATGCGGACTGGCGGCTCGACACCAATCTGACCTGGCTGAGCGACAGGCACTTCCTCGAGGATTTCAATCCCACCGTCTATCGGACCAACCCCGCGCCCGACAACACCCTCGGGATTTACCGCCGGGATGATCAGTCGCTGCTCTCGCTGTATGCGAGATTGCGGCTCAATGATTTCTATCGGACGGACACGCGCTCGCCGGAAATCGCCTTCGATCAGGCGCGCGCGCCGCTGTTCGGCCTGCCGCTGCTGCACGAGGGCAACACCTCGTTCGGCATCATCGGCGAGCAGGCGGCCGATCCCACGCGCAACGCGGTTTTCAATCCGCTGCTCGACCTAACAGAATCGGATCCCGCCGCCCGGGAGTTGCTCCGCCAGCTCAGCGGCTACGAGCGCGAGCTCGCCCGGAAGATCCTCGCGCTGCCGCTCGACGACCCGCGGCGCGAGGCCATCCGCACCCAGCTCCTTGATTCCAGCTATTCGCGGTTCAACACCTATCAGGAATTGTCGATGCCCTTGATGCTCGGCGGCTTCCTCAGCCTCACCCCGCAGGCGGGTCTCGGATACACCAACTACGGCGCCGTGGAGGGGCCGGTGGACAGCTTCGACCGCACTTACCTGCATGTGGGTGCCGAGGCTTCGGTGAAATTTTCCAAAGACCTTGGAGCATCCAAGGACTCCAAGTGGGGGCTCGACGGGCTGATGCACGTGATCCAGCCGTATTCGGCGTGGTCGCTGGTTTCCACGGATGATTTGGATTCCACCGGTCCGTTAGTCGATCGCCTGACGCCCACCACCCGGCCGCGGCCGCTGGATCCCACGCGTTACACCGCCGTCGATGAGATGCAGAACTGGAATGTCCTGCGCCTCGGCGGCCGCAACCGCCTTCTCACCCAACGCGACAACCAGACCTTCGAATGGCTCTATCTGGACAGCTACGTCGATGCCTTCTTCGATGACCCCGAGGGAAGCCGGGATTTCTCCAACCTCTACAACGACCTTCGCTGGCAACCGCTGCCGTGGGTGGGGCTGGACCTGGAAACCCAGTTTCCGATCGCCGACGGCGGTTCGGGATTCAGCGAGTTCAACACCCGCTTGCGTTTCCTGCCGACCGAAAACCTCGAACTGTCCCTCGGATACCGCATGCTCAACGGCCACCCGGTGCTCGTCGATTCCGACCGCATCGAACTCCAAGCCTACACCCGCCTCAACGAAAACTGGGGCTTCGGCATCAAACAGACTTTTGAAATGGCGGATGGCACCCTCGAATACGAGCAATACTCCGTGCACCGCGATCTCGGCAACTGGGTGGCCGGCGTCGGATTCACCCACCGGGACAACCGGCTGGAAGAGGAATACGGCGTGGTTCTCAGTCTGACCTTGAAGGATTTTCCCTCCGCCTCCTTGCCTTTTGAGATTGATGCGGAATAGTCCGCGCACCATGACCCCACCCGCCGATTCCCTTCTCGACGCGCTGCGCTGGCGCTACGCCACCAAACAATTCGACGCCACGCGCAGGATTCCCGCCGAGGTGTGGGATGCGATCGAAGAATCGCTGGTTCTAACACCCTCGTCCTTCGGCCTGCAACCTTGGAAGTTCCTGGTCATCCAGGACCCGGCCACCCGCCTGAAGCTGCTCCCGGAATCCTGGAACCAGCCGCAGGTCACCCACGCTTCCCACTATGTGGTCCTCACCGCCCGCACCGACTTGGACGCCGACGACATCGAGGCTTGGATCGAGCGCATGGCGGAAGTGCAAAACACCGATCCCGCCACCCTGTCCTCGCTCAAGGGCATGATCCAGGGATTCGCCCAGGCGATGAGCCGGGAGGCGCGCCACGAGTGGAATGTCCGGCAGGTTTACATCGCGCTCGGCCAGTTGATGGCGTCCGCCGCCGTGCTCGGGATCGACGCCTGCCCGATGGAGGGCATCAGCGCCTCCGGTTACGATCACGTGCTCGGCCTTGTCGGTGGCGAGCACACAACCGTGGTCGCCTGCGCGCTCGGCTACCGCGCGGCGAGTGATAAATATGCGAAAATCCCCAAGGCGCGGTTCGAGCGCTCGCGGGTGATCGAACACCTCGGCGAAGCCTGAAACTACTTCTGCGGTGGCAGCTTGATGCCCAGGATTTCAGACACATCGGCCATCAGCCGCAGCGAGATTTTCTCCGACATCACGCGCTCCTTGACCTTGCCGTTCACCCCGATGTCGATCGTCGGCGTTTTGCCCAACGGAGTTTCGCGCTCGCCAGCCCGGACAAACATCCGTCTGGCGAGTTCGTCCGCGCCCGCGGCATCGTTCGGCAGGTTCCAGGCAGCCGCCAATCCCAAATCCTTGCTGATCCCCTTCAGGATCTCCCGGTTGCTGAGCTTTGACTTCAGCTCGCGGGCGATTTCGTCCTGCTTCTCCACGGGCGTTTCGGGATGGATCGACAGCGGCACCCACACCGGGCTGGGGCGGTTTTGCTTGAGGGCCTTGACGGCGAAAAACGCGCCCCCGAGCAGCAGTATCATTGCGCCCACCCCGATTGCGATCCACCGTTGCATATTCGGCCGTTATACGTCATTCACCCTCCCATCCAAGCAAGAATTTCATGGAATACCCCGCCACCGCCGCCACCGTCGAGACCCTTCCTAACGGACTCACCCTGATCCTCGATCCCGATCCGGCGGCACCGGTCGTGTCCGCCCAAATCTGGGTGGCCAGCGGCAGCATGCACGAGGACCAACACCTCGGTGCCGGCATCTCGCATTTCCTTGAACACATGGTTTTCAAAGGCACCCGCGACTACGATGCGGATACCCTCGCCGATACCGTGCAGGCGGCCGGCGGCCACTGGAACGCCTACACCAGCTTCGACCGCACCGTTTACTACATCGACGGCCCCTCGGCATCGCTCCCGGTTTTCCTCAAGACCCTCACCGGACTGGTCTTCCACCCGACGCTGCCGGAGTCGGAATTCGTGAAGGAAAAAGACGTGATCCGCCGGGAAATCGACATGGGCCTCGACGATCCGGACAACGCCGCCAGCCGTCTGTTATTCTCGACCGCTTTCGCGCTCGACCCGCGCCGCCACCCGGTCATCGGCCACCGCCACCTCTTCGATGCCATCCGTTACGAGGATCTAACCGGCTATCACAAGTCACGCTACACCCCGGACCGCTGCTTTGTCGTCATCTCCGGCGATTTCGATGCCGCGGAGGCCCGCAAGATGACCAGCGAGCTCACCGCGGACAGCCTGCCCGGCGGCGGTCGCGAGCCACTCGTCGTCATCGACCACCCGCAGCTCGGGCCACGGCGGATGCGCGAGACCTTCGCGATTCCCACCAGCCGCATTTCGCTCGCGTGGAAAGCCCCGGCGCTCGATCACCCGGATGCGCCCGCGTTCGATGTGCTCGCCACCATCCTCGGCCGCGGCCGCGCCTCGCGGCTGCACCGCAGCCTGCGCGAGGAACAGGAACTCGCCCTCGAGATTTCCGCCTTCTCCTGGACCGGCCCCGGGCGCGAAGGCCTGCTCGGCATTTCCGCCGATGCGGATCCCGCCAAGCGCGACGCGCTGATCGACGCGGTATTGCTAGAGATCGGGAAAATCCCGACCGCGGCGCTCGACGACGATCTCGCCAAGGCCACACGCCAGATCGCCGCCAGCCAGTTCCGCAGCCTGACCACGGCCTCCGGCCGCGCCTCCGATCTCGCCTCGAACTGGCATGAAGCCCGCGATCTCGATTTCACCCGGCGCTACCTCGCCGCCATCCACGCCGTCACCGCCGACGATGTCCGCCGCGCCGCCGCCACGCTCGCCGACGAACGCCTCAATCTAACCATCCTCGATCCGCTGGAAGCACCCGCACCCGCCCGGGTTGGCAAGAGCGCCCGGCTGCGCGAGGAAATCCAGGTCCACACCCTGCCTAACGGACTCACGCTCGCGCTGATTCCTGACCACCGCGTGCCGTTGGTCCACCTGCAAGCCGCGGTGCGCGCCGGACTGACCTCCGAGACTCCGGCCAACAACGGCATCAGCCAGCTTCTCGCATCCACCCTGACCAAGGGCACGCTCACCCGCAGCGCCTTGGAAATCGCCACCACCCTCGAATCCCTCGGCGCGTCGATCAGCGCCAATCCCGGCAACAACGCCATCCTCGTGCAAGCCGCCGGACTCGCGCCGGATCTCGCCGTCATCACCGACGTTTTCGCCGAAACCCTGCTCTCGCCCTCGCTAACAAGCGATGCCATCGGCCGCGAGAAGGCCAGCCAGCTCGCCGCGCTCGAAGAGGCGATGCAGGACCCGCTCCACACCGGCTTCAGCACGCTGCGGCGCACGATTTTCAGCGGCGACGGCTACGGCCTCGATTCGTTGGGCTCGCTGGAGAGCTTGCCCGG
>JBIPMR010000341.1:0-4781 GCA_044369025.1 Luteolibacter sp. | reverse complement strand
CGCGGTCTTCGCCGTCCAGCAGGATCGTGCTGGCTGCGATCACTTTCGCGGTGCTGCTTGCTTGGGACCGCTTCATGGCGCCGCATGAAATTCATCGCGGTAGTGGATATACCAATCGCTGGTGAACAATTCCGACGGGTCATGCTGCTTTTTCAAGGCGAGCCATTCGCGGAATTGGGGATAACAACTTGCCACCTGGCCGGCGGACGCGTGGCGGTGATAGGTGAGAAAGAAGCTGCCTTGCGAGCGGATCCCGGCATCGGTCAGGGCGCGGAAGGTGGCGGCGGTTTTCTCCCGACCTTCCGGGGTGTGGGGTGTCCTCAGGTTGAAGATGATGCAGACGAAATCCTCGCGGGCCCATGGCAGGAATGACACGTTGTCGCGCAGGATCGCGCGGATGGTGCCGTAGATGACCTCGGTGCCGAAGTGCTTGAAGGTTTCTCTAGCAGCCTGCATGAAGGTGAGCAGTTGGTCGCGCGGCACGTAATGTTCCCCGATGACCAAAGTCTCTTTCACGCCGTTGGCAGACTCCGCATCGCGGGTGCTTTCCAAAAATTCCGCGTAACTCGGAATGTAGGTGCTGAGTTGCATGGTGTCGGACCAGTAGCGGTTGCCATCGGTGCTGAGATAGTGCTGCGCGTAGAGGCGGAAGGCCTCCCGCTTGTCGTCGTGGGCGAGCTTGAGCAGCTTGAGCCAGTGATCGGGTGTTAGGTCGGCGGAGGTTTCGGCTGGAGGTTCCTTCTCGTCCGCCGGTTTGTAACAGGCGAAGACGCCGCGGCGCAGGAAGCCGGTGTCGTGGGTGTCGATCACGAACTGGAAATCGCCGTATAAACAACCTTCGTCGGCGCGGCGGAAGACCGCGTTCATCGCGTCGTCCAGATCGATGATGTCCACCACCCGCTCGACGCGCAGCCGTGGCGTCAGCCGGAGGGTGGCGGAATAGATGATGCCGAACAGCCCGTATCCGCCGATGACGAGGGCGAACCAATCCGGGTTCTCGCTTCGGCTGCAGAAGATGATCTCTCCATCGGCGTTGACCACGGTGAGATTTTCGATGTCGTCGCCGAGCGGTTGCATCAGCAGGCCCCGACCGTGGGCGTTGGCGGAGATCGAGCCGCCGAGAGTGACGGCATCGACGCCGGTTTGTTTCTGGCGGATGCTCCAGAGGACGCCGGGGCGGGCTGCCATCCGGTGGCTGGCGGCGATGATTTTCGGCCAGTCGGCCCCCGCTTCGAGGTGGAGCAGGCCGCTGATGGGATCGGCCTCCAGCACCCGGTCGAGCGCGGTCATGTCGAGGTGCAGTGAGGCGCTGGCGAATTGTTGGCCGCCCATGGCATGGCGGCCGCCGGCGACCGAAATCTTCATGCCCCGCTGACGGCCTTCGTGAAGGATCGATACCAATTCCGCCCGGGTTTGTGGCCGGCGGATCTCCGCGACGGCGGTGGGGTTGAGCCGGGAGTGGATGTCATTCAGGGTGAAACTCATCGGGTGGGGAGCGGTTGGTTCCAAAGTTGGGGAGTTTGCCGGAAAAGGGAAACCCATTCGCAGGAACGGGTGCGCGAACCGGCTGGAGTTAGAAATCCGCGTGCTCATCCCGTTGACAGTCCGGGGTGCAGCGCCTATGCAGAAGCCATGGTTTTATGTCGCGGTTTGCTAGCCTTTGGAGTGGCCGTCATGTCGGTGGGCTGCGTGGGCCTGCCGGCGGACAACACCTGGCAGGCGGCGGTGAATCGCCAGGCCGGGCAACTGGGCTACCGGAATTGGATCGTGATCGCGGAGGCTTCGTTTCCCGCCTACACCCGGCCGGGCTTGCGCCAGGTGAGGGCCCCGGTGGAGGTCCCGGAGGCGCTCGATTATGTGCTGGGGGTCCTCGAACAAACGGAGAATGTCCGCCCGCATGTGTATGTCACCCGCGAGGTGAGCTCGGTGGAAAATGATTTCGCGCCGGGCATCGATGAGTATCGGAAACGCGTGGAGGGTGCCTTCCATGGTCACGAGCGGACGGTGCTGGACCAGCAATCGCTGCTCACCCTGATGCAGGACGCGAACCGGAGTTTCGACGTGTTGGTGATCCGCACCAACACCGCGCTGCCTTACACCTCGGTTTTCCTCGAACTGCAGCCGGGATATTGGGATGTGGATTCGGAAACGCGGCTGCGGGAGAAAATCGCCCGCGAACGCATGGAAAAGATCGTGCGGCCTTACTAGGTTCGTGCATGCTCCGCGCGTGAGCCGCAAAGACGAAGAACTCCGCAAAGAACGAGAAGCAGCCTGGGTCGGTGACGCCGTGCTCGCACTTTTCGCCCGCCAATTTGTCCTTCGGGAGCGAAATTCCATGGACGGCGAGTGGTTCACCCGCCTCACCTCCAATGATTTTCTCAGCGCTTTCGGCAATCCGACGCGGGTGGAGGCGTCGATCGGCAAGCTCTATCTCGAAGGCGGGCTGGAAGCGGCGTTTGCCTGGATGGATGCCGAGCTGGTCCCGATGTTCCGCAAACAAATCGTGAAACGAAGCTGAATGCGCAACGAGCCACCGTCGTGGACTTTGGAGAACCTGGTCGATTTTGAGCAGGCCGTCGCCACGTCCACCGGCAGCCCGCCTGAGGTGCGCACGGCGGTGATCGCGGCGACGCGCGGCTTGTCCGGGGCGGCGGCGAGGCGCGCGGGGCTACGGGTGTGGCTGGCGGAAACGGGGAAGACGAACGCCGGAAGGAAATTTTCAAGCGCACTCTCGATGGTGGGCGCGGGGTTGTTTCTGCTGGCGTTTCTCGCAGGGGTTTCGGCGGTGCTGGGTTTGTTGGATCGTGGCAAAGGCGGGGTGAATGTGGTGCTTTTTCTGGCAATCCTGATCGGCGGGCAATGGCTGGTGTTGGTGTTCGCGCTGATTGCCTGGCTCTTGCGGCGGAAGGCGGCGGAGGGATTCAGCGGGGTGCAGGCCTTGCTCGGCTGGCTGGCGAGGAAATTTTCGGGATCGGAAAACGACGGCTGGTGGCGGCATCTGATGGAAGGCGGCGGCTCGCCAAGGGCGGTGGTGCTGTGGCGGATCGCCAGGCTGGCGCAGGCGGCGGGGGTGATTTTCAATCTCGGAATTCTAACGGGGCTGGCCGGTTTGGTGCTGGTGCGGCATGTGGGGTTTTTCTGGGAGACCACCACCGAGCTGGCGATGCGCTCGGTGTTGGAGAATGCGGCGCGGTTTCTATCAACTCCCTGGGCCGCATGGTGGCCGGCGGCGGTGCCGGATGCGGCGGTGATCGAGGCATCCCGCTGGCTGCCGGGGGCCGGCGCCGGGCTGGCACCGGGGCCGTCGGCGTGGTGGCAATTCCTGCTCGCGGCGGTGTTCGTCTGGGGGCTGCTGCCGCGCATGCTGCTGTGGTGGTTCGCGTGGCATGCGGGCCGGCAGGCGTTGGCCAAGCTGGATTTTCAAGGCCGCAGTCATCGCGCCTTGTGGCGCGAGCTGACCGGTGCCGAACGCCTCGAAACCGACGAAAAACCGCTCGACCGGGTGCTGGTTCTGGACGTCGGCGGCAGCGGGCTGACGGAAGCCGCGCTGCGGCCGTTTTTGCTGCGCCGCCTGCGGGTCCATCCGTCGGCGTGGCACCCCGTCGCGGTGCTCGCCGGCGGGGCCGAACAGGAAGCCGCGCGGGCGATGGCGGACGCGCCGGCGGGAGTGGTTTTGCTGGCCGAGGGCTGGGCGCTCTCTCCTGCCAGGATGCTCGCGCTGCACTCGAAAATCCGGTCCACCGCCGGGCCGGATGTGCCGATCAAATTTCTCATCGCCAATGTCGATGCCGCGATCCAACCGATCTCACCGACGGCCGAGGAACAGCGTGAGTGGGAGCGCTTTGTGGACTCCCTGTGCGACCCGGCGGCCGAGGTGTTCATGTTCGCGGAGGTCGGCGAGAGAGAAATTCCGCCACGCGACGGCAAATAACCCCATCAGCCGTTGATTAGGCACAGCAGCTGCCGGCGCAATTCGTCGCCGATCCGGAACGCGATCACGTCCACTGGAATAGGCATGCCCTGACTCAAGATGAAATTGTCTGACGCCGCATCGAAGAGGCCGATGTGGGTTTCATCGTTGTAGTAGGAAGAATCCGCTTCCGAACCGATTGAAAAACCGGGCACGGGGATGAACCCCCTGTTTCCAAGCTCGCGTCGAATCGCCTCTGAAGAAGGATACCCGCCTTTGACGAACGGCTGAGAGACGACGACTTGCACACCTTCGTCCGTTTGGGAAATGCCCCGAAGTCTAGCTAAATCTCCAAGGACGGTATTTGCATTTTGCCACCGCTCCAAATATTCGAGCGGCGTCGCTTCAGCGATTTCCGGGGATCCGTCAGCACCTGGAAGCACCGTCCATCCGAAACGATCCGGCCGCGTGACCTTCCAGATTTCACCATCCCGCTCCCAAATATCGTGCTCGGAACCTCCGATGATCGTGATTCCCTCCCATAAGGAAGGGTCAAGTTTCATGCCGTTTGCTTCAGACCAATGGACAAGGGCTTGTCGCTGGGCAGTTGCTGCCGCTTGGCGTAGCTCAAACGATTCCTCTCCAGTTGTGCTCGCATCTCTGCCGATGTCAGCGATGGCTGACTCAAGCGGACTTGCCGATAGTCGGAGGCCATTTGGGCTTGAGGTGACGCTGGATCGAGAGTTTTCTTCATCGGGCAAGGCTGACTAGTAGCAGTCTCAGGGGTTTTCTCAAGCACGATCTTGCCACCGTCCATTCCGTCGCTTCACGCTCAGTCGGCCTAACCAGCCGTGTAAAGCTCGGCGAAGAC
>JBIPMR010000340.1:0-4785 GCA_044369025.1 Luteolibacter sp. | reverse complement strand
CATTCCACTGGCGCGACGCTCATAGAGACGCCGCTACAGGCGTTTCGGTGGCCATGTAGCGGCGCGTCTATGACCGCCGCTGACTGGCCGTGAGGCGGTGGGGTGAATGGAAAGCCGATGAAGAGGCTTCGCGCATTCCACTGGCGCGACGCTCATAGAGACGCCGCTACAGGCGTTTCACTTGCTCGCGTTCGCTTTGGCGAGGGTGATTCTCAACGGTCATCGACCGGCCGGCAAAGCACGAAGGGCAGGACCACGAGGGCTTCGAACTCGGTGTCCCCGTTTTCCCACTGCGCGGTGTGAATCGCTTCGATTTTGAGCAAATCCCCGGTTTTCAGCCAATCTTGGACCGGGTCGGTCTGGTTGGTGGAAAGCGCAATTCCGACGTCTTCCAATCGCAGCGCCGGATCGACGAACCACAAATGTCCGGCGAGCGCGTGGGGTGCGAGATAACTCCACGGAACCCGGCCGACGTCGTTGGCGAGTTTCCCGCGGATGGCGGCGGTGTCTTGGGAATCCATGCGGCTCAGTCGGTTTTCACAGGGCTTCCATCGTCGTTCTGACGAGTTTTTCGCGGCGTTCCCTCACCAGTCTAACCACCAAGGCGGTCCAGCCGGTTTGATGGGATGCGCCGAGGCCTTCGCCGGTTTCCGCGTGGAAATACTCGTGGAACAGCAGCAGGTCCTGCCAGTGCGTGACATCGCTGTAGCGCGCCGCATTGCCGAAGCACGGCCGGTACCCCGACCCATCGGGAAGGAACAGCGAGATCAGGCGGTCGCAGAGGTCGATGGCGACATCCAACAGCGTGGCCAGTTTGCCGGAGCCGGTCGGGTATTCGATGAGGAAGGTTTCGCCGTAGAAATAGTAGTAACGTTCGAGCGCCTCGATGATCAGGAAGTTGATCGGAAACCAAATCGGCCCGCGCCAGTTGGAGTTGCCGCCGAACATGTCGGTGGTGGCCTCGCCGGGCGTGTAGGGCACCTCGTGGCGCTGGCCGCCGTGTTCGAAGACGAAGGGTTTTTCCGCATGGGCCTTGCTCAGCGAGCGGATCCCGAAGGTGGATAGAAATTCGTTAGGATCGAGCATGTAGGCGAGGCTCGCGCGCAGGCGGGCCTCCGAGGGAATCGCCAGCAGGCAGCGGCCGGGGTGCTTGGCGCCGTGGACGCGGCGGACGGTGATGTATTTGAGCAGGTCGGGACGGTTGGTCAGAAACCAGTCCATGCGTTTGCGGAAGGCCGGCAGCGCGTCGATGGTGGTTTGTTTGAGCACCGTCACCGAGCACATCGGCAGCAGCCCGACCAGCGAGCGGATGCGCAGCGGGATGGGCTCGCGGTAGTTGATGATGAGCTGGTCGTAATAGAAGCCGTCCTCGTTGTCCCACAGGCCGGTGCCGCCGAGCGAGTTGATCGCATCGCAGATGTTGACGAAGTGTTCGAAAAACTTGGAGGCGATGTCTTCGTAGGCGGGTTTCTCCAGCGCGAGTTCCAGCGAGATCGAGAGCATCGTGAGACAGTAGGACGCCATCCAGGCGGTGCCGTCCGCCTGGTTGAGTCGTCCGCCGCCGGGCAGCGCGTGGGAGCGGTCGAAGACCCCGATATTGTCGAGTCCGAGGAAGCCGCCGCCGAAGACGTGGCGGCCTTCGATGTCCTTGCGGTTGACCCACCAGGTGAAATTGATCAGGAGTTTCTGGAACGCGCGCTCGAGGAACAACAGGTCGCGCTCGCCCTTGTGGTCGGAAATTTTATACACCCGCCAGACCGCCCACGCGTGCACGGGCGGGTTGACGTCGGAGAAATTCCACTCGTAAGCCGGGAGCTGGCCGTTCGGGTGCATGTACCACTCGCGCAGCAGCAGCAGCAGCTGGCTTTTGGCGAATGTCGGATCGATCGCCGCGAAGGGAATCATGTGGAACGCGGTGTCCCACGCGGCGAACCACGGGTATTCCCACTTGTCCGGCATCGAGAGGATGTCGCGCGCGTGCATGTGGTGCCAGTCCGCATTGCGGCCGCGCTGGCGGGCTTCCATCGACGGCTCGCCGTTCTCGCCTTGCAGCCACTCATCGACGACGTAGTAGAAGAATTGTTTGGTCCATAACAGCCCGGCGTAGCCCTGGCGGCAGATCAGGCGCTCGTCGTGGGAGATGTCCTTGGAGATGACCTCGTCGTAGAATTCGTCGCACTCGGCGATGCGCTCGGCGAAGGTTTCGTCGTAGCGCTCGAACCGGTCGAATCCGTTGGATTCCTTGGTCGCATGCAGCCGGCAGCGCACGGTGATGGATTTCCCCGCCGGCACCATGAACTGGAAATGGGCGGCGGCTTTGGTCCCGGCCGGCAGCGGCGAGACGGCGTGTTTTTCGCCGTGGATCAGGTGGCGGTGAAAGCCGTCCTTCACGCAGGGGCTGACATTCTCGGTGCCGTAAACCGTCTGGTTGTTGGTTTCGTTCTCCGTGAACAGCCAGGGCGCTTTCCTGCGGCCGCCCGGTGAATCCACCATGAACCGGTATTCGCCCAGCGATTCATGGCGGGCGATCAGGGCGCTGCCATCGGCGACGATTTCGGGCTTCCGTGCCGGCGCTTCCCGATTGTTTTCCCAACTCCACGTGTTGCGGAACCAGAGCGTGGGCAAGACGTGGATGGGCGCGGCTTGCGGGCCGTGATTGGTCACGGTGATCCGCCACAGGATGTCTTCCGGCGAGCGTTTCGCCACCTCCTGGACGACGTCGAAGTAGCGGCCCTCGTCGAACACGCCCATGTCCGCGAGTTCGAGTTCCGGTCCGCTCCGGCCGAGCCGCTGGTTTTCCTCGCGCACCGCGGTGTAGGGAAACATGCAGTGCGGATACTTGTAGAGCGCCTTGGTGTAGGAATGGGTGGGCGCGGAATCGAGATAGTAATAACATTCCTTCACGTCCTCGCCGTGGTTCCCTTCATGGCCGCCCAAACCGAACAGCCGCTCCTTCAAAATCGTGTCCTTGCCATTCCACAGCGCCGGCGCGAAGCACATCCGGCACTGCCGGTCCGACCACCCCAGCAGCCCGTCCTCGCCCCAGCGGTAGGCGCGGCGGCGCGCGTGATCGTGGGGAAAACTCGCCCAACTGTTGCCATGATCCGAATAATCTTCGCGCACCGTCCCCCATTGGCGCTCACTGAGAAACGGCCCCCAACGCCGCCAGTCCTTGTGTTGCGCGTCTTCGGCCAGCCGTAGTTTTTCCCAATTCATCATCTCTCCAAGGAATGAAGCAGGAACCATGCAGACCGGCCAGCAAGAGTGAAAGGAATTCGTGGGAGCATGCCCAGCCGCTCTCAATAATTCCGGCTCAGCAAGTGATCCGCCAACTCCCGCAAGCGGCTGCCTTTGGCACCGAACGGCTCCAGCGCCGCCATCGCTTCGCGCGTGAGTTTCGCGGCTTCCCGGCGCGAGGCGTCGAGCCCGAGAATCGCGGGATACGTGGATTTCTCCGCGGCCTCGTCCTTGCCTGCGGTTTTGCCAAGGACTTCGCTGCTCTGGGTGACGTCGAGAATGTCGTCGATCACTTGGAACGCCAACCCGAGGGCGCGGCCGAAGCGGGTGAGCGCGTCGAGTTTGGCGGGAGTCGCGTTGGCGGTCATCGCGCCGAGCCGCAGCGAGCTGGTGAGCAGCGCGGCGGTTTTCGCCTCGTGAATGCGGACGAGGTCGCGCTTGGTGAGCTTTTTTCCTTCGCCTTCGAGGTCCATCACCTGGCCGCCGATGAGTTTGCGGCTGCCGCCGGTTTCGGCGAGTTCCGAAATGTAATCGCGGGTGCCGTAACGTTTGCTGACCGGGGTTTTCGCCAAGACGATGAAGGATTCGGTGAGCAAGGCGTCGCCGCAAAGCACCGCCATGCCCTCGCCATAAACCTTGTGGCAGGTCGGACGGCCGCGGCGCAAATCGTCGTCATCCATCGCCGGCAAATCGTCATGCACCAGCGAGTAGGTGTGCATCAGTTCCACCGCGCAGGCCGGAGCAAGCGCATTGGAAATTTCGCCGCCGCACGCTTCCGCCGCCGCCAGGCAAAGCACCGGCCGCAACCGTTTGCCGCCGGCGAAAACGCTGTAACGCATCGCCGCATGGATGGTCGTGGGGCGCTCCTTTGCTCTCGGCAAAAAGTCATCCATCGCCGCATCCACTTCGGCGGCGCGGGTGGTGAGGTAGGTTTTCAGGTCCATGGGGAGGGGGAGAAGTTGATGGTCGATGGTTGATGGTTGATAGCGAAGAGGGTTTCTTACCATCAACTATCAACTCTCAACCATCCACATCTTCAAAGAATCTCCGCGATCTGCACCGCATTGAGCGCAGCACCTTTGCGGACTTGGTCGCCGACCACCCACAGGTCGAGGGCGTTGTCGAAAACCAGGTTCTTGCGGATGCGGCCGACGAGGCAATCGTCCTTGCCGGTGGTGTCGAGCGGCACCGGGAACACGCGGTTCGCAATGTCATCGACCACCTGCACGCCCGGCTTGCCGGCGTAGGCGGCGCGGGCGGCGTCGGCATCCACCGGGCGCTCGAATTGGGCGGTGATCGAGACCGAGTGCGAGCGGTAAACCGGCACCCGCACGCAGGTGCAGGACACCCGCAGCTCCGGCAGGTTCATGATTTTCCGGCCTTCGTTGAGCATTTTCATCTCCTCCTTGGTGTAGCCGTTGTCGGTGAAGGCATCCACCTGCGGGATCACGTTGAACGCGATCTGGCGCGGATAAACCTTGAGCGTCACCGGCTCGCCGGCGTGGATCGATTTCATCTGCTCCTCGAGCTCGACGATGCCCTGCGCGC
>JBIPMR010000339.1:0-4791 GCA_044369025.1 Luteolibacter sp. | reverse complement strand
GGCCGGCGCACCCGCCCGCGTTCCCAACCGGGAGTTCGTATTGCCCAACTCCGCCGTGCATGTGCTCGTCCACCCCGACTTCGCCACCCGCGACGCCGCAGTCCTGCAACCGGACAAGACGGAGGATTTACACATCCAGTTCCGCTCGGGACCGCACACGCTCATCGCCAAGACCATTGAAGGCCACTACCCGAACTACCGCAACGTGATCCCTGGCTACCTGCCGCAATCCGTCACCATCTCGGAAACGCACCGCGCCGCACTCATCGCTTGGTTGCGGTCGCTGAAGGGCAAGTCGAACTCCGTGCGCCTCACATGCGAACCACCGGGCCACCTCACCCTGACCCACCGCGACTACGACACCGTGGGCGCGACCATCCAGGTGCCCGCCACCACCGAAGGAGAACCGCCTGAGATCGCCTTCAACCCGGAGTATCTGGCAGATGCCCTCGAAATCGGCCCGACGCTACGCCTCGTGGACAAGCTGAACCCCGGCATGGCCACCGGCCCCTCCGGCAACTTCTGCCTGCTCATGAGTCTGCGCTTCACTGAGGAGACTGTCACGGAGGAAGCTGCGAGCGAAACACCCGCACACGCCATCGCCGCCTGATTTGCGGATTACCGCAAGGCGATACGCACCCAGCCTTCCCGCCAGTCCCACCGGGATTGACGGGAGGGCGAATGGTAACGAATCAGCATTGCCCTTTTTTATCATCTCTGACCCACCCGCATCCCTTGTTTTCAGTCTGTCCAACTTCTCAAAAGATTACGCCATAGAATGAGCGTCCACCCCTTTGACTCCCAGATCCTTGACGGTTACCGCCTCATCCGCCTGCGCACGCGCGGTGTCTTTAGCGAGGTCTGGCTGTGCCGCTCCGAAGCGATGGGCGGCTACCACACGTTGAAGTTCATCTCGGGCAGCGACCCTGACCTGCTGGAGAAGGGGCACAATAGCGGTCATTCATCCACAAAAGCCTACTCATTTTGAAAAACCCACCAATCAAACACCGAGTTTTGACTCACGGTATGCCGAAGGACGTATTCCGAAGATCTTGGTGAAAACGTTTGAAAAGGTGGATCGGTATTCATAGCCGACTTCCTCACAAATCGCTTCGATTTTGGAATCCGTCGAACTGAGTAATTCTGCAGCTTTCTCGACACGCAGTGTGGTGAGGTGCTTCATGGGGCTGCAACCGAGATCCTTGAGACAGAGGCGACGGAAATGTTCGGAGCTCATCATCGCGGTGGCGGCCATCTCATCTACGCTCCAGTCGCGTTTGAGATTGGCGGCGATGACGCGCCAAGCACGGGTGACGCGATCATCGGTCTTCGCCGGGCAGGAGAAGGCGAGAACGTAGCAGTGAATGAGCTCCACCCAGTGGTGAACAAGCGCGGGCGAATTGCTGCCGGAGGCCTCCGCATGGAGGCCGCGGATCGCCTGAACCAACGGTCCTGCCTGCCACGGGCGACAGAGGCTGCCATTGAAACGATCCGCTGCGATACCGCTGAGAGTCCCGGCATAACAGACGAAAGCATATCCCCAATCGCTGTCGTCGCCGGGGTCGAGATTGATGGCCGCCGGGTTCTTGAGCAGGCAGGCGGTTCCGGCATCGTAAAGCTGCCATGCGCCCCGCACGGAGACCATGGCAGGACGGTTGAAGCAAACCATCCAAAGCCCATCGGTCGGGTTTCGCCCGTCGATTCTCATCGGCGGCGGCGTGGTCGAGACGCCGACCTGGAGGATGCCGCGGGTCCCGAGTTGGGAGGCGGTGGAGACACCCGCCTTCTTGGATCTCGCAGCATTCGAATCGGTTGCGCGGACAAGCACATCGTGCGACGGCGGCGGGGCGGATGGTGGCCCTGATTTCGTGGAACGGACTATCGATTTGGCAAGCATGGCTTTTGGGATTTTTGAGAGTATTGATGTCAGCGGGCGCGGGAGACGGCACGTTCCCACTCGGCAAGTGCGTGTTGGAACTCGGTGAGGGACTCGGGGGGAAGAATCTTGCGGCTGCGGACGATTTCCTCGCGAACCCGGTCGGCGAGAAACTCAGCTTCGCGCTTGAGCGGGCGAAGCGGCTTTTGTGGATCGTCGAACCAGACCGGCGCGCTGTGCGCGAAACGGAATCGCCCGTCAGGTTGCGGTTCCCACGCCCGCACGGCGATCCAGCTGGTGCCATCGAGCAGAACCCGGCAGCTGATCGTGGTATCATTGCCGGTGGCAGGGCGGGTCTCGCGGATCTCGCCATTGACGATGATTTCAATGTTGCCAGTACCGGTCTGCGAGCGCACGCGGGTTTCGATCACCGCATCACTGCCGTCACGGCGGACCGTGCAGTTGAGCATGGGGCCGGTGGTGACGAAACTGAGGCCGGCCTGGAGACCGGCGCGCCAGTTAGCATAACTGAATCCGTCCGGGCAGTTGACATAGACCCGGCTGTATCCCAGCGGCACGGGATGCACGCCGCTGGCGGTTCCTGCGGAGGGTTGCAGGCGTTGGCCGCAGTTGAGCATGGCCCAGTAGCTGCGGTGGGTGTATTCGATCCAATCGCGCTCGGTTCCCGATTTCGCGGCTCCGGGCAACATCCATTCCGGTGCGGGCGTGAACCATTGGGTGAGAGCGAACGGCACCCGCCAGATGTGGTTGTTAGACAGTTCGAAGAGATCCACGCCCATCACCGGCGGCAACGCCATTGCCCACGGCCAGTCGGGCTTGTCCATATCCAGCATGGCACCTTGCTTGCGGGCTTCACTGACAACCGGCCCCAGAGGTGGCGCGTTCAATTTGAACGGTGTCCGGTGGCCGAGGGCGAACACCGCGCCGAGTGTGTGTTCATGACCGCCGATGCCGAAAATCTCCCACTCCGTGTTGCAGGGCCAGATCACATGGCTCGCATCCACCGAAATGAGTGACGCCTCCTGATGGGGATTCGCCCCTTTGTCATAGTGATAGGGAATTTCGGTCCCGTCGAGACACCAGTAGGTCAGAGGAAACGCGACATTGAGATCTTCCGCCAGCATGACATTGGGTAGATCCGCAAGTGTGCGGTGGACGTGGGTTTCTCCGCTGAACCAGCCCTCGGCGGCCATGTCCACCCATCGTTCGAGCGGAAGATCGAGTTCGACGGGCTCGGCGGCCACAACGATTTCGCGATGCAGTGGACGCCATTCCTTGCCTCGCTCAATAGTGATGGAGTATCTGCCGGGAGGGAGTTCCGCCGTCCATGGATGAGCACTGAGCGTCGTGTGGTTTTCAACACTGAGCGGATTGTTAAAATTCCTCTTTTCATAACGCACCGCCGTGCCGCCCTCGCTTTCGGGGAAAAACCACGCACCGTCCGCATTCTGGATGTAGATGCGGGCAGGCATCGGAGACTTGCTTCCGGCATCCATGATGCGCCCGCGAACTTGGGTGCGGACTTGAGGCGAGCCCGCCTTGTCCTGCCAGAAGGTCACAGCTGCAGCCAGACTTGCCAACGCGGATTTCTGGCGGTCAGCCTCGGGGATCGCCGCTTTGATCTGCTCGATGCGACGGCGCGTCCAATCGAGGAAGAACCCGGCATCCTCCTTGACCGGCTTCATTTTCTTGCCACCCAGTTCCACATACCAAGGCGCGGTCATCGCAAAACGGAACGTGTGATCCACATCCGCGATGGCACGCACGGCGAACCAGCCGCTTTCATTGATCGTCACCAGGGCGGGCAGCGTGATGATTTCGCTGCGCCCGTTGCGGATGAGCTCAACCGACTTGATGGGATCCGCAGATTCCAGTTTCCCCGCAATGAGAACCTGCAAGGGGCCTGACTTGGTCCTGAACACTTCGCCCGGGAACGCGCCGTTCGCAGTCAGACGCAGCAACGGACCATTACTAACAAACACCCTGCCGGCCTTGAAGCCATCACACCAACTCTTCCAGTCCAGCTTTTCGCCGGTGTGGACATACATCCGGTTATAGCCCACCGGATTCGGCAACACGCCGCTGGCACTGCCGGCACTGGGGGGGATTCGGAGTCCGCAGTTGAGTGCGCGGAAATAGAGATCATGGGTCCAGAGTCCGTTGCCGTGAGGGCCGGGATATTTCGCAAGATCCCGTGGATTGCCCCATGCCTCATTGTCGAGCACCCCGCTGCGGTGCATGTGATTGTGGGCCACGCCGATCGAGTCGATTTTACCGCTCGCCAGCCAGATGGGAAAATCCTGCCAGAAGGGCTTTTCCGCATCCACCCATGCGCCGCGCTTTTTGGCCATGTCCAGGAAATGCAATGAAAGCGGCCATTCGCGGGTCTTCTCCGGGAAACCCGCGAGCGGCAAAGGAGCCTTGAGCCCGAACATCAACAGCGCTCCCCCACCCCGCTCGTCCTCACCGGCGAGCACGTTGTAGAACCTTCCGTCAGGTGTCTTCGATACCGGATCGGCAGGCAGGGATTTCCCCGCCCACGCATCGCCATCATTCCACCAGGTGTTGGCTTGGGCGATCCAGAGATCTTCCGCCCGCATCAGCAAGGGCAGTTGCGCGGGATCCCGATGAATGTGGGTCTCACCCGCCCACCAACCTTCCGCCGGCATGTCCACAAGGCGGGAGAGTTTCACCGTGACCGGCGCAGCACCGCCCTTCACCAGGATCTCACCGTTCACGGCCTTCCATTCCGGTCCTTTTTCGATCTGATAGTGGTAGGTTCCATCAGCGAGGGAGAATCCGGCACTGCCGTCACAGACGAAATGGTCATGCCAGAACGGGAGTTCCGGCCGCGAAGGATCCACCGGTTTTCCAGCGCTGTCGGTAAGGTGGAT
>JBIPMR010000338.1:0-4819 GCA_044369025.1 Luteolibacter sp. | reverse complement strand
CCTCTATTGCATCGTCCGCTTCTGGCACAAGAACAACCCGAAAGCGTCCTATCAGGGAGTGAGGAGCCACCTCTCCAGCCACTTGGAGGTGGGCGTGATCATTGTTGAGGCGGTGCTGCTGCTTGGGTTCGCCTTTCCGCTCTGGGCGGAACGCGTCGACAGCTGGAAGACCGTCCAGGATCTGAATCCCAACCGCGTCCGCGTCGTGGGCTGGCAGTTCGGTTGGACCTATCACTACCCGGGTGCCGATAACAAGTTCGGCCGCGTGGATCCGCAGCTGATCTCCGGCTCGAACGAACTCGGCATCGACTATACCGACCCGAATGCCCTGGATGACTTCACCAGCCCGATCCTCAAGCTTCCGGTCGACAAACCCGTGGTTCTCAACATCGGAACCAAGGATGTGATTCACAATTATCATATCATTCCGATGCGCATTCAGCAGGACGCGATTCCCGGCCGTGAAATCCCGATGTGGTTCACCCCGGTAAAGACCTTGGAAACCTACGTCGTCTGCGGCCAGCTCTGCGGCGAAGGCCACGGCAACATGGTTGGCTCGATGGAAGTCATCGCCCAAACCGAGTTTGATTCTTGGTTCAAGGGCCAGACCGAAGGCGCGCTCAAAGCAAATCAAAAGTGACGCGGAGCTTCTCCGCGGCGATTGGAAATTTCCGATGGATTTGACGGATATTGACCGCGAAGACTTCCGCATCCTCCTTGTCGAGATCGGCAAGACCCGCATGCCCTTCGGCAAATTCGGCATCAAGGCCTATCCACCGTCCGGGGTGCCGATCATCGACCTTCCGGCGGAGTATCTGAGTTGGTTCCAGCAGAAGGGCTTTCCCAAAGGCAGGCTCGGCGAACTCATGGCGCAGGTGGATGCGATCAAGTCCGTCGGCATGGACTCGGTTTTTGATCCGATCCGGCAGGTGAATGGCGGCCGCTTCCGGCTGCTGCCATCCCGCAGCAAATCGTTTGATTTCGAGTGAGTCGCGCCGAAACGGATTTGGGACCCACGAAATCCGTATTTCGAGTTGCGCCGGGCGACGCGGCGGAGACGATGGCGGCGCATGGCTTACACGGCAGACCGGGCATACGAATTGATCTCCTCCGCGCATCAGCGCGGGCGGTTGGCCCACGCGTTTTTGATCAGCGGCGCCCATGGCAGCGGCAAGGAACAGCTCTCGGCGCGAATCATCCAACTGGTCAGTGGCGCTGCGGCATCCGGCGGTTTTGACCTGTTTGGCGAACCGGTCGTGGTCGAAACGCCGCCGCTCGACGAACTGGAAAGCGGCTGGGTGCGCATCATCCGGCCGCGCATGAAATCCCGCCGCATCGGCGTGGAGGAAATCCGCGATCTGGAACATACGCTCCATCTCGCGGCACCCGGTGGCGCTTGCAAGGTGGTGGTGATCACCGAGGCGGACCGCATGAACGACCAGGCGTCCAACGCCTTTTTGAAAACCCTCGAAGAACCGCCGCAGAACACGTTGTTGCTGCTCCTGACTGCCAACCCGCAGCGGCTCCTGGCGACCATCCTTTCCCGCTGCGTCCGGCTGCCTTTGTTAGGCGGCCGCGCGCTGCTGGCGGATGGCGGCGCGGAGCTGGTCGCCGCACTGAACTCCGCCGCCTCGCGGGGATTTGGCACGCCGGTCGCGGCGCTGCATTTGAAAGCCGCGTTTGCCTCGTTTCTCGTGGAATTCCGCGAGGCCGCCGATGATGCCGCCAAGGCCGCCGAAAAGGAGGAAACCGCCGCCTACCGCGATGCCACCGATGGCTCGTGGCTGAAAGAGCGCGAGGCCTTCCACAAAGCCGCGGCCGAGGCCGAATACCTCGACGCGCGCAACCGTCTCTTCGACGTGTTGATGGCGTGGATGGCGGATTTGCTGCGCCTCAAGGTGAAGTCCGGCGGCCTCGATTTCCCGGATTCCGCGCATTTGCTGCAAGCCATCGCCGATGGCGAAACCGAGACCCGCTTGCTCACCCGCATGGAAGCTCTTGATTCCCTGCGCCGCACTTTGGAGACCAACGCCTTCGAGCCGCTGGCCATCGAAGTGGGTTTTCTCAAGGCTTTCGGTTAGTAGGTCGGGCTAAAAATCGCCCTTGAGGGATGCCGCGCCATCCTCGGGAACCGCGATGGATTCCAACAATCTATCGAGCCCGTCGAGCATCCCGAAGATCCCGTCCGCCCACCGGCTCCTGGTCAACGTGCGCCGACCACCCGCCGGGTGGCGAAGAGGGTGAGCACGCCGCCGGTGATTTCCAGCGTCTGGAATGTCTCATGTGGCGCAGGCGGCGGATAATCACCACCACCCACCCGGAGCCAAGCGCCCCGGCAAGGGCTAACAGATCATGGCCTGAGGGCTTGAGCGGTTGAGCGTCGTTGCTCAGGAAAACGATCAACCCGGCGAGGCCGAACATCATCCAGAACAGGGCCGCACGTGGTACTTTTTCCTTCAACCAGAGCGCGGCGATGATGGTCCCGAAGATCGGATAGGTCAGGTTCAGAATCACCGCGCGGCCGGCGCCGGGTTCCACGATGGTGATGTAAAAGGCGATGGTGTTGAGATCCCCGGAACCGGCCACTGATGGCGCGTTCCGGAGAGCGGGGAGGTTTCCCGTTCAGACTCCACACGCCAAAGCGGAACGCCAAATCATGGCGACGCCGAGTTTGGCCCGGAGTGGAATGACGGAAAACATCTCGGCGGCGGAATGACAGATCGGCGGGATTCCGGCAACCTTCTTGACGCGTGAGTCGGCGACTCACGCGCATTTCGGACACACCCCGAAGAACTCCAGCTCATGATAGAGATTCCGGAAACCGGTTTTTTCGCGGATTTCATCCTCTAACTGATGCACGGGGCAGGGGGCCTGGATCGCTTCGATGCTGCCGCAACTGGTGCAAATCAGATAGTCGCTGTGGCGGCCGGGGAGCAACAGGGTGAAATAGGCCGCGCGTTCGTGGAGCCCGAGCCGGCGGACCAGACCGTGCTCGGTCAGCCGCTGCAGCAGGCGGAAAACCGTCGCCTTGTCGCATTGGTCGGTGAGGCGCTTGGAACCGGCGAGTTCGGAGAGAGTCATCGGCCGCCCGCTCTCGATCAGGGTTGTCAGCAGTTCCTCCAAGGCCTTGGTGCGGCGCAAACCCGCGCTGCGGCAGCGGTCGATGGTGTCCTTGACGATCGTGTTCATGGCGTGAGGGTAGCCCGTTTCGGAAATCGGGAAACGGGAATTTTCAGAACAAACTGGATTGCGAATCATCCGGGCGGGCTGGCGGCAGGGGCGCGCCGATTTTCTGATAGGCGGCGGGCATGGCGGTTCTGCCGCGCGGAGTGCGCATCAGAAATCCCTGCATGATCAGGAACGGCTCGTGAACTTCTTCGAGCGTCGCCGCATCCTCACCCACCGCCACCGCCAGTGAGTTCAGCCCCACCGGGCCGCCGTTGAACTTGTAAATCAGCACTTCCAGCAGTCGCTTGTCCATTTCGTCGAGCCCTTGGGAATCGATCTCGATCATCGCCAGCGCCGAATCCGCGGTTTTTCGGTCGATGCTGCCATCGCCCCGCACCTGCGCGAAATCCCGCACCCAGCGCAACAGCGCGTTGGCCACCCGCGGAGTTCCCCGCGAGCGCGAGGCGATTTCGAGGGCGCCTTCCCGTTCGATCGGCACCTCCAGCAATCCCGCCGAGCGCTCGATGATCTGCGCCAGCTCGTCATGCGTGTAATAATCGAGGCGGTTCGCCAGCCCGAACCGCGACCGCAGCGGGGCCGTCAACATCCCCGAGCGGGTGGTCGCGCCGACCAGGGTGAAACGCGGCAAATTGATCTGAATCGACCGCGCCGACGGGCCGGAATCGATGATGATATCGAGCCGGAAATCCTCCATCGCCGGGTAAAGATATTCTTCAATCGCCGGGTGCAGGCGGTGGATTTCGTCGATGAAGAGGATGTCGCCTTTTTGGATGTTGGTGAGGATCCCGGCAAGATCGCCGGCTTTTTCGATTTGCGGGCCGGAAGTGGTGTGGAGCTGGGTCCCCGCCGCTTTCGCGATCAGGTTGGCGAGCGTCGTTTTCCCCAACCCGGGCGGGCCGGATAGCAGAACGTGGTCGAGCACGTCGCTGCGTTGTTTCGCCGCTTCCAACATCAACAGCAGCCGGTCCTTCACCTTTTCCTGGCCGATGAACTCGGAAAACGCCGGCGGCCGCAGCGACACATCAAACGGCGTGGCGGGCGCGGTGGTGGTTTGTTGATAGAAATTCTCGGACATCGAAGCTGCGCCGCAATTGGAACCCACCAGCCAGCGGCTGAGAAGCGCAGAGTTCGTGGATCTTTGGAAGGGAGTGGAGAGTGGAGAGTGGAGAGTGGAGAGTGGAGAGTGGAGAGTGGAGAGTGGAGAGTGGAGAGTGGAGAGTGGAGAGTGGAGAGTGGGAGGCAACGATTAAAATATCTTAGATATTAAATATGTCAGGTCAGCTTTTTGCAGGTTGGCTGGATTCTTCTTCTGTTGGAGGAGTGGTTGGAGGGGCGGGCATTCCGGATGATGATTCCCTGGGACTGCCAGGTGGGGATGAGCAAAACCAGCGAGCCGATGGCACCCAGACCGTTGAGGACCACGAGACATTTGGAAAAGAGCGTCATGGGTGGAATGAAACGTTCGGCAGACGCGGTTTCCGCCCCATGTGCGGTTTCCCAGGGAGTGGCGAAGGGCATGCGCGTCAAGTTTACGGTAAACTCATGGAGCGGCGGACTCCGCTCCGCCGATGCCCGCGAAAAAGCCAATGAGTGATGGCGAAGCGCTTGCCATGGACTCTCCATGGTCTGG
>JBIPMR010000337.1:0-4833 GCA_044369025.1 Luteolibacter sp. | reverse complement strand
CCAAAACCCGATCGAGCAGGAGGGAACCTACCCGCTCCCGGAAGCCCAACTCGACCGCTTCATGTTTCTGATCGAAGTCGATTACCCATCCGCAGCCGAGGAGAAGGAAATCGCCCGCGCCACCACCGGCACCGCCCGCCAAGCGCTCAGCCACTTGCTCGATGGCGAAAAAGTCATCGCTTACCAGCAACTCGTCCGCCGTGTCCCGGTGCCGGAGCACCTCTATGACTACGCGGTGAAAATCGTCCGCAAGACCCGCCCCGGCGAACCCGAATCACCGCAATGGATAAAGGACACCGTCGGCTGGGGCGCAGGCCCGCGCGCCGTGCAATATCTCATCCTCGGTGCCAAATCCCGCGCTGCCCTCCGCGGCTCCTACATGGCGTCGCTCGAGGACCTCGAGGCCGTCGCCCCCTCCGTGCTCACCCACCGCGTCATCACCAATTTCTCCGCCGAATCCCAAGGCATGACTTCCAAAAAAATCGTCGAACGCCTGATCAAGGAAATGCGGGAGGAATAACCCCCCCCACCTCTGAAATAAGATTTGCCCGCCTTACCTGCCCGACTTACTTCTTTTGCATGACCGTTACACTTACCAGTAAAGGGCAAATCACCATCCCGCTTTCGCTGAGAAAGCGACTCAACTTGAAGGCTGGCGATCAATTGGAGTTCGACGAAACCGCTCCTGTCCTCACCGCCAGACGGGTCGTTCACCGCGGTGAATGGGAAAAAACCCTCAATGAATGGCAGTCCTCGGCAAAGACCGCACTTCGCGGGCATCCTTGGGAAAATCAGTCTTCGACGCTCCTTCTGGATGAATTGCGCGGCGGCCCTGTGGAAACTCCGATGAATCCACCATGATCACCGCCCTCGATTCCTCGGTTCTCTGGGCCATTATCAAACAAGAAGCCGGGCATGAAGAATGGCTGGTGGCTCTCATCCGCGCCGCCTCCGAAGGCCCACTGATCATCAGCCCGATCGCCTTTGCCGAACTCGCCCCTTCCACAGCCGATGCGGCCGAGCTCAACGGGTTTCTCAGCCAATTGGCCATTTCCTACGACGCGATCGCACCGGCCACCGCCCATCTTGCCGGTCTTACCTTCAAACGTTACCGCCAGTCGGGCGGGCCACGAATGCATTTGGTTCCCGACTTCATCATCGCAGCCCACGCGCAAGTTCAAGCCAACCGGCTCGCCGCAATTGACCGCGGCTATCTGCGACAATGGTTTCCCGACCTCCACCTTCTCGTGCCTGGCATGCCGTAAAGCACTCGATCCAAATCAATCCATCCGGATGAGCCACTCCTTCATCGACAACACCCTGCTCTCCCGCCTCGCCTCGCTGCCCATCGAATCGCGGGTGCCGATGATGGGCAACGTCGCGGGCAAACATCGCTCGCCCCACCGCGGCTCATCCGTCGAATTCGCGGAATACCGCAAATACGTCCCCGGCGACGACACCCGCCGCCTCGATTGGAAAGCGTTCGCGCGCTCGGATCGATTCTACATCAAGGAATTCGAAGCGGACACCAACCTCCGCGCCTACTTCGTCGTCGATGCCTCCGGCTCGATGAACTTCGCCGGCAAGGGCGAGGCCAAAATCCAAGTCGCCCGCCGCATCGCCGCATCGCTGGCCTATCTGTTAGTCAATCAGGGCGACGCCGCCGGACTCTCGATCTGCACCGACAAGCTCCACCTCGAAGTTCCGCCCAGCCGCCGCGCCGCCCATTTGGAGCGGTTTTTCTCCACGCTCGGAAAAATCCAGCCCTCCGGCGAAACCGGCCTCATCCCGGCGCTCCACACCATCGCGGAAAAAATCGGCCAGCGCGCCTTCGTCGTCATTCTATCCGATCTGTTCACCGATCCCGTGGCCCTTGGCGACGCGCTCCAACACCTCCGCTATCGCAAGCACGACATCTCCGTCTTCCACCTGATGGACCCGCTCGAAATCGGCTTCGAGTTCGACCGCCCCCACCGCTTTGTCGATCTCGAGGACGGCACCTCGCTCGTCGCCGAGCCCAACCTCATCGCCGACGAATACAAAGCCGCG
Source organism: Luteolibacter sp. (assembly GCA_044369025.1). Classification (GTDB taxonomy): domain Bacteria; phylum Verrucomicrobiota; class Verrucomicrobiia; order Verrucomicrobiales; family Akkermansiaceae; genus Luteolibacter. The sequence continues at coordinate 2,784 of JBIPMR010000337.1, read as the reverse complement.
CTCCGCGATTTCCTCACCGCCGTGCGCGCGAAATGCCATGACGCGGCCGCCGACTATCAACTCATTCCCACCGACACCCCGCTGGAGCCGCTGTTGCGGGAATTCCTCACCGCACGGCTGCCGAAATCCAAGCACTGAACCTCCGCTTGCATCGAGTCCGACTCCAAAATCCGCTGCCCTTTGCGCCCCTCCGCGACCTCCACGCCTCTGCGGTAAACTCTTCCTCCCATGCTTTTCCTCAATCCATTGCTCTTATGGGGACTGCTCGCAGCAGCCGTCCCCATCGCGATCCATCTGATCAACAAGCGCCGCCACAAGACCATCCAGTGGGCGGCGATGCAATTCCTGCTCAAGGCCACCCGCGAGTCGCGTGGCAAGAAAAAGCTCCGCCACATCCTCATCCTGACATGCCGCGCACTCGGCATCGCCGCGCTCGCGTTCGCCGCCGCCCGGCCTATCATTTCCGGCCTCATCGGCTGGGGCGGCGGCTCCATCGACACCGTCGTCCTGCTGCTCGATCGCTCCGCCTCGATGGAGGCAAAACCGGGCGACGGCCTCGATCCGCGCCGCCAGATCGTCATCGAAAAAGTTCGCGACGCGATGGTCAACCTCGGCTCGCCGCGCCTCGTGCTCATCGACAGCGCCAGCAAAAAGCCCCAGGAGGTCCCCTCCCCCGACGCTCTCGCCGAACTCTCCGCCACCGCCGCCACCGCCAGCGCCGCCGATTTCCCCACCCTGCTCAATCGTGCCGCCGAGTTTCTGATGGAATCTTCCGGGCGCGCGGAAATCTGGCTCGCCTCCGACCTCCAATCCTCCAACTGGAACCCCGATGACGAGCGCTGGGCTTCCGCCCGCGCCAGCCTCGCCACACTCCCGCGCAAACCCGCCGTCCGGGTGCTCTCGCTCACCGGACCCACCGCCCCTAACACCAACATCCGCCTGCTCAGCGCCCGCCGCACCGGCGATGAAATCCTGCTGGATCTCGAGATCTCCCGCGCCGAGAACTCACGCGGCACCGCCAGCCTGCCGCTCACCACCCACCTCAACGGCACCCGCACCACCGAGACCCTCACCGTTCCCAGCCAGTCGCTCCGCCTGCAAAAACGCATCGCCGTCCCGACCGATAGCGCCACCGGCTATGGCTGGCTGACCATCCCCGCGGATGGAAATCCCAACGACAACGCCGCCTTCTTCGCCTACGGACCGTCGCGTCCGGTCAAGTCAGTCATCGTCGCCCCAGCCGGTGAAGCCGCCGATTACCTCGCACTCGCCGCCGCGCCACCCGGCTTTGGAAACCAGAACACCACCCGCATCGATCCCGCCCAGGCCGGCACTCTCATAACTTCCGATATCGCCACCATCCTCTGGGCCGCCCCGCTGCCCAGCGGCCCCGCGGCGGACACCCTCACCCGCTTCCTAACATCCGGCGGCCATGTCCTGTTTTTCCCTCCCGGCAGTCCGTCGGAAACCACCTTCCTCGACCTCAAATGGTCCGATCCCACCGAAGCCGCCACCGGCAAATTTTTCATCCTCAAGGATTGGAACCGCAACGACGGCCCGTTGCGTGACGGCCTCGACGGCACCCCCATCCCCGCCGAACGCCTGCGCGCCATCCGCCGCCAAATCCCGCTCGGCGATGCCAGCCCGCTCGCCCGCTGGGAAGATGAGGAACCGTTCATCACCCGCAGGATCGCGGACCACGGCACCGCTTGGTTCCTCGGCTCGCTCCCGGATTACACGTGGTCGAACCTCGGCGATGCCGATGTCCTGCTGCCCGCCGTCCAGCGCATCCTCGCCGCCGGGGCCGAACGCTTCGACGCCTCCTACCTCACCACCGTCGGCAGCGATTCCACCCAACTCCTCCCCGGTGAAACCCGCACCCGCCTGGACGATTTCGGATCGCCGGACCCCGCCAACGCCGCCTACCAATCCGGAATTTTCCGCCTCGGCGAGCGCCTGTTAGCCGTCAACCGACCGCCTCAGGAAGACGCTCCGGAAATCCTCTCCCGCGAGGCGCTCGACACCGCCCTCGACGGCACCAACTACACCCTGCTCGATCAAGCCGGCCAAGCCAACGACTCGTCGCTTTCCCGCGACGTCTGGCGCGCCTTCCTGATCGCCGTGCTGTTCTTCTTCATCGCCGAAGCCATCCTCTGCCTGCCGAAAAAATCCCATCCGCAGGTCCTGCCCACCAAAGCCAGCGCGTGACCTAAGGAGAGGCGGACTCCGGCCGCCTTACCCATGGGAGCCCATGAGGAGAGAGAATCGCATTTCATGGTCACCTCATGGGCTGGGGCGGCCGGAGTCCGCCCCTCCTTAGGTCAACCCGCCCAATCCGGGCGCGCGGTATCGAAATGCATCACCGCCCCGCTGGCCGGGTGCACGAACGCCAGTTTCCACGCGTGGAGTTGCAGCGGCGGATCTCCCGGCGCCAGCGTTTGGGTGCTGCCGATTTGCCGCCCGGGAAGGTAGGCCGGATCTCCGACGACCGGATGGCCGAGTTCCCACAGATGCACGCGGATCTGATTGGTCCGGCCGGTCCCGAGTTTCGCCTCTAACAACGAGGTTCCATCCGCACAGCGCTCGATCACGGTGAAATCCGTGCGCGACGCCAAACCGTTTTCCTCGTCGATACCCCGGGTTCCCATCACTTCCGGCTCGGCGGAAATCGGCGCTTCGGAAAAAAACGTGTCCTCTGCGGGATGCCCGAGCGCCCTGACCAAATACCGCTTGTCCACCGTGCCCTCGATGAACTGGCGTTGCAGCAAGCGGCTGAAATGACGG
>JBIPMR010000336.1:0-4839 GCA_044369025.1 Luteolibacter sp. | reverse complement strand
TGAGGTATTCCTCGCGGATGGAGGCGAAGGGTTCGTCGGAAAGACGGATTTTCGCCAATTCCATGGCGCTCTTGAGGCGGCGGTGGGCGGCAGCCGGAAGGACATCGGCGTTTTTTTGCCGCAGCCGATCCTCGCCGAGAGTGGTGAGCGCCTCGTCGAAATCATCGCCGCCGAGGTGGATGTCACCATGGCTGGCGCGGACTTCGACGATGCCGTTTTCCACGCGCACCACGGAAACATCGAAGGTGCCGCCGCCGAGATCATAGACGAGCAGGGTTTCATTTTCGGCGGCGTCGGCCTGGCCGGCTCCGTAGGCGAGGGCGGCGGCGGTAGGTTCGTTGATGATGCGCAGCACTTCCAGCCCGGCGAGGCTGCCGGCATCCTGGGTGGCCAGCCGCTGGCGTTCATTGAAAAACGCCGGCACGGTGATGACCGCCTGGGTGACGGGCCGCCCGAGGTGCTGCTCGGCGGCACGCTTGAGCTCGCCGAGGATCAGGGCGCTGATTTCCTCGGGCCGGTAGGATTTCCCGCCCAGCTCGGCGGTGGCGTCGGTGCCCATGATCCGTTTGATGGAAAGCACGGTGTTTTCCGGGGCGGAAATGGCCTGGTTTTTGGCGGCTTGGCCGACGACCAGCTTGCCGGTGGGATCGATGCCGACGGCGCTGGGCATCGAGAGCTGGCCGTTCACCGGAATGACGGTGAGGGTGCCGTCGTGGGCGACGGCCACGGCGGAATTGGTGGTACCGAGGTCGATACCGATGACAAGTGGCGGGAGGTTTTGGCTCATGAGATGGATTGCGTGGAAATCAGCGGGGGGTGATGCGGGAAACACGAACCTGCGCGGGACGGACCAGCTGGCCGGAGCCGGTATTCCTCCAGCCCGGGAGGATTTCCGCAAGCACCGTGTGGTCGGGCTTTTCCGGATCCACGGTGGACTCGACGGCGGTCATCGTGTTGGGATCGAAAGGGCGGCCGAGAACGTCGAGTCGCTCCAGATTCGCCCGTTGCATGGTGGCTGCAAGGTGACTACGAAGGATGGCGACAGCGTCCGCCTGCATTTCCCAGGCCTCGCGCCATGCAGTCGCCTGCCTGCGCGCGCCCGGCCACCAAGGCAGGCGCGCGGCGGGTGGGCGGGTGAAACCGTGGGCCACCCGGTCGATCCGGTCCGCGAGTTCCACCAGCGGCAGTGCCCAGCCATGCGGCAGTCCATCGCCGGCGGACGGGGTGGCGGAGGCGATGGCGGGAAGAGCCCGCACCGCCTTGTGGGTGTCGTTGGAAGTGGCCGAAAGCGCGTCGAGCAGGCCGCCGAAATTTTTCAGCACTTCGAGCACCCGCCGGTTGCCGCGGCGGGTTTCCTCGGTGCTGGCGATGAGTTCCTCGTGCAGCGCTTCCAGCGTGATGCCGGAATCCTCTTGTTCTTCGGGAAATTCGTCTTCGGGCTCGGGCAATGGATCAAGAGGCATCATGAGTGGAAAAGATTTCACTTCGTTTGATCGCGCAGGGCGGCGTTGGCGCAGCCACGCAGGAACGAGCGGAAAGCCGCCGCGCCCGGGGGGGTCATCCGGCCGGGAAGGCGGGCGAAATTTTCCAACGCCTCCAGCGGGCCGATCCGTTCAGACGGCAGATGAAACAGCAGCCAGTGCTGGCGGTCGGCGGCGGTCCGTGTCGCCTGGTAAGCTTCCTGGATGGTTTGGAATTCGCGCGGCCGGTGCTCCGGCGGATAGCGGCGCAGCAAGTTCTGATAAGCGGCGCGCACTTGTTCGTCGGTGGCATCCACCGGCACATCGAGGACGAGGAAGGGGTTCATGATTTCAAAAAAGGTCGATCTGGCGGGGATCGGCGGCGGATTTTTTCGCCTTCGCGGTTTTGCGCGCCTGGGAGGAATCGCGGGCGTTGATACGGGTCTGAATGGCGGAATTGAGCAGCTCGGGGGTCAAACCCAGGGTGACGAGCACTGGACGGATCCTCTCGATCCCTGCGGTGTCGCTGGCATCAATGGCTTTCCAGAGATCGTCGAGGTGCTGTCGAATTACGATTTCTACTTCGCGAGTTTCCTCGTTGTCCTCGTTGTCCTCGTTGTCCTCGTTGTCCTCGTTGTCCTCGTCGTCCTCGTCGTCCTCGTCGTCCTCGTCGTCCTCGTCCCGCGGATCTTCATCATCGTCCTCCTCCTCGGCGAAGAAACCGAAAGGCTGGCGGGAATTCCAGTTCTCGATTTCCTTTTGGACCTCCCTTGCCCGTGCCGCAACCGCAGGGAGACCGGCGGCCTCCGCATCAGCAATGATGGATTTGAGGTGTTTGAGAGCTTCCTTCGGCGCGCAGTGGTCAAGGACCAGGCATGCCATACGCAGGTGTGGGTCGGCCTTTTTCGAACCGGGACTCACCTGCTCGCCGAGGGCATCGGAAATGTCCCGGCGCACCAAGCCAATCGCATGAGCCACGGGCTGCGACCTGCGTTTCCCGAGGGCGGCCAGTTCGCCAATCAGTCCCAACAGACCCGTGGGGTCTTGTTTGAGGCGGCTGGGAGCCAGCAGATGTTCGGCCACCTTCAAGACCCGGCCAGTGGCCATGTCCGTTTGTTTCCTGCCCCAGCCGGAGATGGCGCTGGTGAAATCAAGCACCCGCAGGATCTCAAGCAGGGATTGCCAGGTGCATTCGGGCGATGATCTGGCCACGATCCAGGCATACTCCCATTCCTTGCGCGGCGGGACGCCATAGACGGACGCCAGGCTGGTGGCGAAAAACAAGCGGAGCAGGGCTGAGGGAGCCAGCGCGATGGCATCCGCTTCCGCCTGCGCGGCCGCTTCAGGGTCCGTATCCAACAACGACCGGCGGACGCGCGCCATCCAGCGGCTGAGCATATAGTGATCACCCGGAGGATTGTTTTCGAGCAAGGGCTCGATTTCCGCCCACAAGGCTGCGGTTGACGTCCCCTTGCGGCTCGCCTCCCGCACTCGCAGTGTCAAGGCAACCACGATCCGCGTCTTGAGGGCTCTGTCCAAGGGATCCAGCGCCAGCGCGACCCGCAGGATAGCGATGCCTTTGGCATAACTCTTGCGAGCATTGGCGTTGTCCCCGGCAAGCATCAGGATGCCCTTGTCGTGGGGAAATTTTTTCACCAAATGGTCCAGCATCTTGTTGCTTCGCTTGGTCTCGCCCTGGCGGATCAAAAGGGAAACCAGCCCGAGCCACGCGGCCTCGTTAGACTCATCGGTGTCGATCGAAGTTTCATAGGCCTTGATCGCCTTGGCCGCGTTTTTGGGCCCTTCGGTAAAATCGTCATCGAAGGGGTTGTTCCTTTCGGCGGGAATCGCCAGAGCATCACCCAGCCAACACCACGCCAGCGAATCGCGCTGCCGGTCCGCACCATGGAATTTCTGCCACAGCTCGATGAGCTGCCGCCAACACCGATCCAATTCCTGGTGCGGCATCTCGTTTTTTTCCGCGACGCACATCGACCGGAAAAACGGCAGAACCACTTGTGGAGACCGCGAGTTCGCCTTCGTGCGCTCACTGCCGAGACGTTGGTATAGCTCCTCGGAGTCATCCCAATCGGCATCGTTCATGCGGGCATGGGAAGGCAGAATCGCATCGGTCAACAAGGCGGGCAGCCCGGGCACCACCGATGGAAACGCCTGCTTCATGCCCGCCAACAGCTCATCGAATGCCTGGATCCGCTTGCCGGCTTTCCAAGAGCTTGCAGCGGCCAAAATTGGCGCGGACCAAGCGGCCGGCTGAGCGGTGGCAGCCAACCACAGCGGGACCGTCGCGGTGGCCGGTGCCGGGCGCGCGCTTCCGGCCAGATCCGGTGCCAGGGAGGCCGCCGCCCGGGCCAAGGCACTGTTTGCCGCCAATTGCGCGAAACACTGGCGCGCCGTTTCCCGCTCCTCCTCGAAAACACAGCGCACGCCGCGCAGGAAAATCCGCCACGGCGCAAAAACCGACTGCCGCGGCAAGTCGCGCAGCGCCTGCTTCGCCTCCTCCCAACGGCCCTCGCCGGTTGCGGCACACGCGGACCGCACCACTTTCAACTCCGCCGCCAGACGCGCCGCCGGTCCGTCGTGTCCCGCCTCGTCCGGCTCAAAACCATCCGTCACCAACACATCGACAGCCGCCTGATCCGCCGGCGAAACCGCGCCGCCTCTGATCGCAATTTCATCCGCCCGCAGCGCCGCCAACCACCATCCGGCCCCACCGGAATCCGCCAGCGCCTGGACTTGGCGCTTGCCCGTCGGGGCCGCCATTTCCGCCCGCAGCAGCGCCATCGTCTCCGCCGGTGCGAAAGCCGCCAGATAGGCCACCACCGTTTCCGCCTCCTTGACCAAACCCTTGCCAAGCATCTCGCGCACCAGACCCACGTTCGCCCGGATCAGCAACGCCAGATACCGTCCGCGGTCCTTCTTGCACAATTCCTTGGCCGCGTCCCGGGCTTTCCGCCAAAGGCCAGCCCCGATCAAATCAAGCACCTTTGCCGCTTCAGCATCCCCGGCAAACTCATGTGGACCTTCGCTCATTCCTGCCACGAAGGAAAACCGGACCGCCGCAGGGAATCAAGATGGAACTCCGAAAAGTGCCCTCAGCCGAGGCTCGCGCAAAACTTCCGGAACGCGAGCACCTCCTCCTCGCTCGCCACCCCCGCCACGCATGCGCCTCAGGTTAACGGTAAATTCATGGAGCGCCGGACTCCGCTCCGCCGTTGCCCACGAAAAAGCCAATGAGTGATGGCGAGGCGCTTGCCATGGACTCTCCATGGTCTGGGCGAATCGGAGGATCGCCCCTCCTTGTGCTCCGCACGCGGGCCGTTGCTCCTTAACTTGACGCGCATGCCCGCCACGATGTGGC
>JBIPMR010000334.1:0-4840 GCA_044369025.1 Luteolibacter sp. | reverse complement strand
CGGCGACTTTGTCGAGGATGCCGCGCATTTCCGCCTGCTGGGCGGCGGCGCTGAGGCCGGATGAGCTGGGCCAGTCGATGTTGTAGATGCAGGCGATCCAAGCGGCGCGGAACTCGCGGGCGAGCGCGGGCGGGCGCTCGTTGACCGGCGCGTAGGACTGGGCGAGGGCGGTGGCGGCGAGGCCGAGAGTCGTGAAAAGGGTGATCAAGCGGATCATGGGCGGAAGCATGATCGCCGCCGCGTGCCACCGCAAGCTTGGGTTCGCCGGGAATCAGGGCTCCTTGACGCGCTCGACGTTTGCGCCGAGCATGAGGAGCTTTTCGTCGATGTGTTCGTAGCCGCGGTCGATGTGATAGAGGCGGCTGATCTCGGTGGAGCCTTTGGCGGTGAGGGCGGCGAGCACCAGCGCGGCGGAGGCGCGGAGGTCGGAGGCCATGACAGGCGCGGCGGAGAGCTGGGCGACGCCGCGGACGATGGCGGTGCCGTGGTCCACCTTGATGTCGGCGCCCATGCGCTTGAGCTCGGCGCAGTGCATGAATCGCTGCGGGAAAATGGTGTCCTTGATCACGCTGAGGCCGGGGGTGGTGGCGAGCAGCGCAGTCATCTGGGCCTGCATGTCGGTGGGGTAGCCGGGATACGGAGCGGTGGTGAGATCGACGCCGTGGAGGGTTTCTCCGCGATGGATGGTGCAGACGTCGCCGGCTGCGTTGAAATCGACGCGGTGGCCGGAGGCTTCGATGGCGGCGGTGATCGCCTTCAGGTGCTCGCGGCAGACGCGGCGCAGGGTGACGCCTTCGCCCGCGAGTGCGGCGGCGGCCATGAAGGTGCCGGCTTCGATGCGGTCCGGGATGACGGTGTGCTCGACGCCGTGAAGTGCCTTGACGCCTTCGATAACGATGCGGCGGGTGCCGGCGCCGGTGATTTTCGCGCCCATCGAGTTGAGGAAATTCGCGAGATCGAGCACTTCGGGTTCGGCGGCGGCGGATTCGATGACGGTGATGCCTTCGGCCAGCGTGGCGGCCATCATCACGTTGTCGGTGCCGAGCACGGTGGGGCCGTGGGTGCCGCGGAGGTCGATTTGCGCGCCGCGCAGGCCGTCCTTGGCGGTGAGCGTGATGTTTCCTCCTTCGAATTCGACTTTCGCGCCAAGCGCTTCGAGGCCGCGCAAATGCAGGTCCACCGGGCGATCGCCGATGACGCAGCCGCCTGGCAGGGAGACGACGCAGCGGCCTTTGCGTGCCAGCAGCGGGCCCATCACGCAGATCGAGGCGCGCATCCGGCGGACGAGTTCGTAAGGGGCCTCGTCGAGGATATCGGCGCAGGTGATGCGGACGGTGCCGGAGGAGCGTTCCACCTCCGCGCCGAGGGCGCTGAGGATCTGGATCATGTAATTGGTGTCCGAGACGTCCGGGACGCGGCGGATGATACAGTCGTCGGCGGTGAGCAAGGTGGCGGCGAGAATCGGCAGCGAGGCGTTTTTCGAACCGGAGATGTTGATGCTGCCGCGCAGGGTGGCGCCGCCGTGAACTACGAGTTTATCCATCTTGGGAAATTGAGATTTGAAATTTGAGATTCAGAGCGGCCGTTTGGCGCAGGGAAACCGGGCGATGCCGGAGAGGTCGGTTTTCACTTCGATGGCGGTGAAGGCGCAAGTTTCAAGAATTTCGGCAACCTGTGAAGCCTGATCGTGACCAATTTCCAAAACCAGCCAGCCGCCCGGTTTCAGCCTGTCGAACGCTTCCGGGATGAAGCGGCGGATGAGGTCCAGGCCGTCGGCGCCGCTGAACAGCGCGAGCGCCGGATCGTGCAGGACCTCGCGGGCCATGGTGGCGCGCTCGGATTCCGGGACGTAGGGGAGATTGGCGACGATGCCGTCGAAGGGGCCGGCGACGGCGGAAAACAGGTCGCTTTGGAGGAAATCGGCGTTGCTGATTTCGAGGGCGGCGGCGTTTTCGCGGGTGAGCGAGAGCGCGTCGGGCGACACATCGGCCAGCGTGACTTGCCAGCCCGGGCGTTCGCCGGCGAGCGTGAGTCCGAGCACGCCGGAACCGCAGCCCATGTCGAGGATTTGCAAATCGGGCGGGAGTTCCCAGTTCAGGATCCACTCGGCGAGCTCTTCGGTTTCCGGGCGCGGGATGAGCGCGCGGGCGTCGGTTTTGAATTCGTATTTGTGAAAATAGACCGTGCCGAGCAAGTGCTGGAGCGGGATGCCTTCGCCGCGTTTTTTCAGGGTTTCGCGCAGCGGGGCGAGCTCGGTTTCCTCCAGCGGGCGGTCGAACTGCAAGTAGAGATCCGTCCGGGTGCAGCCGAGTTGGCGGGCGACGAGCATCTGCATGTTGCGGCGGGCATTCTCGATGCCACGCTTTTCGAGATAGAGGGTGCCGCCATTGATGGTTTCCAGAACAGTGCTCATTGCGTAAGACGGCGGGAGATTGCGCGGCGAATGCGGCCCCGCCAAGACCTATCCTGACAATTTAGGATTGCCGGAGACTCGCGGATTGATAACGGGTGGCCATCCATTCGCCACTTTCCATCACCGGCCTCGGTGCCTTGTCCGCGCTCGGCAGCGATGTCGCATCCCATCACCGGGCGGTCCTCGCCGGGCAGGTGCCCTTTCAGTCCCTCGGAAAACTGCTAGGCGAAGACAGCCCGCACGCGCTGCGGCCGGCGGCGTGGATCGAACCGCGCTCGCTGCTGATTCACCGCAAGTGGAGCCCGGCGACCATGGCGGCACTGCATGTCGCCCGCCAGGCGATCGCCGAGGCGGGGTGGACGGCGGAGGACTTGAAAGCCGCCGCGCTGGTCGTCGGCACCAGCCGTGGCAATGCGGCGGGCTGGTTGGGGCCGTGGCCCGGCCGCCGGCCCTTCAAGCTGATGGCGGCGAGCAATACCATTCATAGCGAGCCGGCCTCGGCCATCACCATCGAATTCGGCATCACCGGACCCAACCATGTGTTGGCCAGCGGGTGCGCCGCGGGTTTGGATGCGATCGGAATTGCCATGTTGCTGGTCAACTCCGGCCTGGCGCCCCGCGCGCTGGCGGTGGCGGTGGATCTGCCGCTGGTCCCGCTGTTGTTGGATAACTATGCGGCTTCCGGAATTCTATCAGGACAGCTGGTCCCCGACCCCTATCATCCGCAGACCTCCGGATTCGTCCCGGCGGAAGGGGCGGGTGCGATGGCGATCGAACCGGTTTGCGGTAAACATCCGCGATTGATTCACTATGGTTGCAACTCGGACGCCTGCGATCCGGTGGGCATCCCGGCCGATGGCGGGCGCACTTCGGAGTTGTTGGAGAAGGCCGTGCAACTCGTCGGCGCGCCGGTGGCGGTGTGCCCGCATGCGACGGGCACCGCGGTCCAGGCCATCGCCGATCCGGCGTTGTTATCGCGCGCCTTCAGCGGGCGGATGCCGACGCTTCACTTATTAAAGCCATTCACCGGGCATACGATCGGTGCGAGCGGCCTGTTGGAAAGCGTGATCCTCGGCCGCTTTCTGAGAGACCGCCAACTGCCGCCGAATTTACCCGGCCGCCACGCGCCCGGCGGTTTTCGGCTGCCGGATCATGTGCTTGATGCCGGCGGGCCGATCTATAAAATCTCCCACGGAATGGGAGGGCACAATGCACTGCTTGTTCTTCAACCATCATGAATCCACTTATCCGTCTTGAAGTTTCCATCGATGAGCAAATCCTGAACCTCATCGAGGACGGTCAATGCATCCGCCAATTCCGGATTTCCACCGCCGCCAAAGGCATGGGATTCACGAAGGATACCTATCGCACTCCGACCGGGCGGTTCCGGGTTTGTGAAAAGATCGGCGAGGGCGCGGCGAGCGGGACGATTTTCAAATCACGCCTGCCGGTGGGCCAGTGGACCTGCCGGGATGCCATGGAAGAAGATCTGGTGCTCACCCGGATTCTGCGGCTCGAGGGACTGGATCCTGAAAATGCCAATACCTTGGAGCGCAACATCTACATCCACGGGACGAACCGCGAAGACAAACTCGGCGCGCCGGGCAGCCAGGGCTGCGTGCGGCTGGACAATGCCGGGATGATCGAGTTGTTTGATCGGGTTTCCGAAGGGGTGGAACTTGTCATCCAGCCCGCCACCCGGCCGCGGGGGAAGTTGTTGTTTATCGATTGTGACTCCACTTTGTCGTCGATCGAGGGCATCGACGAGCTCGCGCGGGCGAAAGGTGAGGAGGTCTTCGCGCGGGTCGTGGCGCTGACAGAAGCGGCCATGAATGGTGAGATCGCCATCGGTGAGGTGTTCCCCCGCCGGATGGAGATGATTGGTCCGGATCGTGATATTTGTGGGAAGGTTGCCGAATTGTATGTGAGGACGGTGGTGCCCGGGGCGGCCGGGCTGATCGAGGAGGTGAAGCGGGCGGGCTGGACGCCGGTGATTCTATCAGGTGGTTTCGCTCCCTTGATTCATCCCCTGGCGCGGGTGTTGGGGGTGGATCATGTGGAGGCGGTGCCGTTGTTCTTTGATGCGGAAGGTCGTTATATCGACTACGGCCGGGACTATCCCACCACGCGCAATCTGGGGAAAAACGAGGTGATTCGCGAGTGGAAGGCCGCCATGCTGCCCGAGCGCGTGGTGATGATCGGCGACGGAGTTTCCGATTTGGAGACCAAGCCCGATGTGGATGTTTTCATCGGATTCGGCGGGGTGGTCGAGCGACCGTTGGTGAGGCAGGGGTGTGACTATTGGTTCACCGACATGCTGGACCGCGCCGGACTTCTGAGTGTGATTGAGGGTAAGTTGATAGAAGATCCTCTGGCTTAACGGGATTCCCTATAGAACCCTCAAGTTTAAGCTTGCGTGCCGTGGGT
>JBIPMR010000335.1:0-4840 GCA_044369025.1 Luteolibacter sp. | reverse complement strand
CCTACGCGCAACTGCTCGCCGCACCGGACGCCGACGTCCCGCTGCTCCGCGTGCTCAACGCGCCCAACCGCGGCATCGGCAATTCCACCGCGATGCTCGCCACCGATTGGAGCCGCGAGCATCACGAATCGGTCTGGCAGGCGCTTTGCGACCCGAATTTCACCAGCCAGTTAGGCAGCAAATCCGGCAACGCCGTGCAGGACTTTGTCGCACTCATCGCCGGCGCGAAAAACCGCATCGACGTCGCCAAGGAAAACGCCGCCGATGTCTTGCAGGGCCTGATCAAGGAGATCGAATACACCCCGTGGATCGAACGCGGCTGCAAGACCGACAACGAGCGCCAACAGCGCGGCGAAGGCATCCACAGCGTGATCGAAAGCCTGCGCAAAGCCGTGGAAAAGGGCAAAAGCCTGCAAAAGTTCCTCGACGCCAGCGCCCTCGCCTCCGAGCGCGAGGACGACGATCTGGAGAAAAAACAAGGTGCCACGCTGATCACGCTGCACGCCTCCAAAGGCCTCGAATTTCCCATTGTGTTCCTCGTCGGCCTGGAAGAAGGATTCCTGCCCCACACCCGCAGCATCGCGGAAGGAACCAAGGACGAGGAGCGGCGGCTGTTGTACGTCGGCATCACCCGCGCGCAGGACCACCTGACGATGACCTACTGCTCCACCCGGATGAAATACGGCCAGGAAACCGGCTGCCAGCCGAGCAGCTTCATCGGCGAGCTCGACGACGAACACCTGCTCCACACCACCTACGACGCCATCCTCGGTGCCGCCCCCAGCACCGACGAACTGGAGAATTTCTTCGGCGGCCTCAAGGGACTGTTAGACGATACCTGATTCAAGGCATCACCCTGCCCCCGTTCGATCATTGGGATGCCTCGGCTGCATCGCCGGGATTTTTCAATGCGCAAACCCCGGCCAATGGCGATCATGGCGAAATTGCGGCTCTGGGGATGATCGGCTTGAGTTCGATATCGGGATCACCGCTGGCCATGGGGTATTGGGCGTCCGCGTCTTCGAGTGCCGCGGCCATGGCCTTGACCATGCGCCGGAGTTCGTCCGGTTGGCTGTTGGCGAGGTTGTCTGATTCGGTCGGATCCTTGGCGAGGTTGAAAAGTTGGTAGCGTTGTTCCTCGGGCTTGGTGTAGTGGTAGATGATTTTCCAATCACCCAACCGATAGACGGTGAAATAGCTGCTGCGATGGTCGTGGGGAAAGTGCATGAGGAAATCACGCTTGCCCTCGAGGCGGCCGCCCTTGAGCGCGGGCGCGAGGTTTTTGCCATCGATTTTCCCTTCGTAGGGAACGCCGGCCGTATCGAGAAGCGTGGGGAAAATATCGTGGATGCTGCCCATCTCGGTGGTGATCGCGCCGGCTTGGATCGGCAGCTTGCGCTGAGCCGGATGTTCGGGGTTGGCCTTCGCCCATACCGCGATGAATGGGACCCTCATGCCTCCTTCGTAATGCGTGCCTTTTTTCCCGCGCAAGGGAGCGGAGCTGGCCACATCATGCGTTCCGCCGAGCGGTGCGTCGCTGCCGTTGTCGCCGAGGAAGAGGACCAGCGTGTTCTCCGCCACGCCGAGGGTGTCGAGCTGTTTGAGAATTTCCCCGACCGAGGCATCCATGCTTTCGATCATCGTCGCGTAGGCCTTGGCCGGATCGGGGATTCTGGCATCCGCGTAGTTCGCCGCGTAGCGTTTGTTTGCCATGAATGGCGCGTGGACGGCGTAGTAAGCCATGCAGGCGAAGAAGGGTTTCTTGGCATCGACCGACTCTTTGATGGTGCGGTTCATTTCCAGCGTGAGCGCCTCGGTTAGGAAAATATCCTTGCCGTGGTATGCTTCCAGATCGGGCACGGCGCGGCTTTTGTTTCCCTTGATCCAGCCGAAGCCGTCCTTGCCGTAATAACTTCCGGGTTGGCCGTAGGAGCAGCCGCCGATGTTGATGTCGAACCCGAGATTGCCGGGAAACTCGCCATAGGACTTGAACGGTCCAAAGTGCGCCTTGCCGACGTAGATGTTCCGATAGCCACCGCGCTTGAGGAGTTTGGGAAGCGTTTGCAGATCTTCCGTGATGCCTTCCCAACGCCAGCCGTGCGGCCCCTGGCCGCCGCGGTTGTTGTTTTCAGACCGGATCCACTGGGTCGTGCGGTGGCGGGCGGAACTTTGGCCGGTCATGATCGAGACGCGGCTCGGCGAGCACACGCTGTTGGCGTAGAATGTCTCGAAACGCATGCCGCGCCGCGCGAGGTCCTCCAAGGCCGGGGTGCGATAGAGGTCGTTGAGCGGGTGGCGTTTCGGCTGACCCTTGCCATCGGTTAGAAATGGCACCGAGGTGTCCATCAAGCCCATGTCATCGACGAGGAAAACCAGCAGATTGGGCCGCTCCGAGGCATGGAGTCCGGAAAAGGCAAGAAGACTGCACATGGCGAGGATGACGGTTTTTTTCATAGCCGGACCCAACCTAGGAGATCCGCAATCGATGAAGCGAATGGAAAATCCCCTCTGTTTTGCTTCGCTTGTCCCTGCCATTCGCTCATCGGCATTTTCTCGATGTAGCCCAAGCATCTCCCCGAGTGAATCGGGTCAGAGAAGGACTCCGGGAAGGATCTCCGAGCGCCGCCGCCTTTTTTCAAACAGCACGGTTTCCCGATAGCCCGCGGCCTTGGCGAGTTCGATGGCTTTTGAGAAATCCCGCCCCACTTCGCCCGGGGCGTGGGCGTCGGAGGAAATCACCAGAGCGATTCCCGCGGAGCAGGCGAGTTCGAGGAAGCGCGGTGTGGGGTAAGCTTCGGCGCAGGGTTTGTGCCAGCCGGCGGTGTTGAGTTCGATCACGCTGCCGGAGGCGGCGATCGCGTCGATGGCGGGTTCGTAGAAACGGTCGAGGTCGCCGGCCGGCACGTGCGAGAATTTTTTCACCAGATCCGGGTGGCCGAGGATATCGAAGATGCCGGCTTCGGCCATTTCGGCGTAGGTTTTCCAGTAGTGCGACCAGACGGCGTCCACATCGGATGCCGCCCAGCGGCCGAGCCACTTCGGATTGTCGAAATCCCAGTCACCCAAATAGTGCAGCGAGCCGATCAGATAGTCCCACTCATGGCGGGACGCCAGGTCCGCGATCCATGGCTCGCAGCCGGTTAGCCAGTCGCATTCCAAACCGGCGCGCACGGGAATCCGCCCGGCGGCGTGGGTCCGCGCGCGCTCGATCCAGCGGAAATAGCCGGGCAAATCCGCCACCGCCATCCGCCAATCATCGAAGGGCTCCGGAATGTGCGGCGCGTGATCGGATATCCCAAATGCGGTGACGCCGGCGAGCAGCGCGGCCTCGACGAAGGCTTCCGGTTCGCCCGTGGCATGGTGGCAAAGCGGCGTATGAGTGTGATAATCAGCGGGCACTTGAGTATTTGAGCATGAATCCGGTTGAACGCTCGGCAAAAGCCATACTAGACTCGCCGCATGGTGCAAACACCAGCCTTTCCATGACCGATTTTCCCACAGAACTCCCCGCCGGCAATCGTGTTACCCACTACCTTCTCGATCAACTCCGCCGCCATCCGAAACGGGTGGTTTTCACCGAAGGCGAGGATCTCCGCGTCATCCAGGCAGCCGCCAGACTGGTGCAGGAGGAAGTGGTCGCGCCGATCCTGCTGGGCAACCGCGATCGGATCCGCGCCATCGCGGCGGAAAGCGGAGTGTCCCTGAAATTTGTCCACATCATCGATCCGCCGCGGGCCTCGGACTTCGCGTTGTTCTGCCAACGCGTCGAGAACATGGCCCGCTACCGCACCATGCAAATGGGCGATCCGGCGGAAATCGTCGCCCGTCCGCATTATTTCGGCGCGCTGATGGTGCAGTATGGTCAAGCCGACGCCATCGTCGGCGGCAATCAGGCGCTGCCCGCCGCTTACTTCCGCGCCTTGCTGCACACGATCAAGCCGCTGCCGAACGTGCCGAAAATCTTCGGGGTCACTTTGCTCACCGGCAACCATCTCCAGCACCTCGGCGGTGACGGCGTGTTGTTCCTCGCGGATTGCGGCCTGATCCCCAATCCCGACGTGAGCGAGCTTGCCGCGATCGCTTTGGAAACCGGCAAACTCGCGCGCCATTTTCTGGGCCGCAAGCCGCTCGTCGCCATGCTCAGCCACTCGACCAAAGGCTCCGCCGGCACGCCGGACGCGCGCCGCATGGCCGCTGCAACCGCGCTGGCCCAGGGCGAAGTGCTCAGCCAATTCCTCGACATCACCATCGAGGGTGAGCTCCAGGCCGACGTCGCCCTCGACCCCGCAGCCGCTGAAACGAAGATTCCGGCTGCCGAGGCGCGCCCGACCGCCGATGTTTTGGTTTTCCCCAATCTCGACGCCGCGCATATTTCCCTCAAGCTGCTGCAGCACGTCGCCGGAGCGCAGAACTACGGCCAGTTGATCCTCGGGCTTTCACGTCCGGCGGCCCAGGTGCCGCGCACGGCCAGCGTCGAAACGATTTTCGGCACCGCCGCCGCCATCGCGGTCGAGGCGATCAAGTTCCACCTGCTCTATCCGGACGGCGAAGTTTGACCCGGCGTTATACTGCCGCGCATGAGGGTTTGTGGATTTTGGCCCAATAAGGAGAAGGGGTTTGCAACCCCTTTCTTAACCGAAGCACCGGGAAGATCCTTGCCAGTGAAAGGGGTTGCAAACCCCTTCTCCATCGTCGCATTCGCCTCGCTGGGATTCCACAAATCTTGATGCTCGGCAGTATATTTCAGGCGCTCGGGCCGAAGTGGTTGACCAGCCAGGTGTCCACGGCAGCGACGAGCTGCGGGTAGCTGGACTCGTCGAACGAATGGCCGGCACCGGGG
>JBIPMR010000333.1:0-4868 GCA_044369025.1 Luteolibacter sp. | reverse complement strand
AACCAGCGCCGTCTATCTCCGCCCGATCAAACAAAACGACAATTTGTTTTTTGCCGCCTTTGAAGCTCCCCACAATCGAGTTCTCGGAAGCGTTTCAAAAACCAAACACACCCAGCCCATCCTCCAATCCCGCGACTTCACCAAAACACCGCCTCAAGCCCCGCAGCAAGGTAGGTGACTGAGGTGGCCGTTGAAGTCATCTTCAGCTCCACTACTCCCCCGTCCTTGACAAGCCCGCCATTCATGCCCATCTTAGTCACATGCATACATCCAACATAGCCTCGGCGAAAAGTCGCTTCAGCCATTTGATTGATTTGGTGAAGCAAGGGCAGACGGTGTTGATCACCGAGCGCAACAAACCCGTCGCCACTCTGCAGCCGGTGGCCGCTTCGTCTCCTGCTGGCTTGGAGGCGCTTCACGCCAGCGGTTTGCTCGTGCCGCCTGGCAAAGCTCTTGATCTTCCAGCGTTTTTGGCCGCCCCCCGCGCATCATTAGCACCCGGAAATTCACTTGCGCAGGCAATTCTGGAGGAACGGGAGGAAGGCCGATGATTTTCTGGGACAGCTCCGCGCTGGTGGCCTTGCTGGTGGATGAGGCGGATTCCGCGCCGCGCCGCCAGCAACTCCAGACGGATTCCGATCTTGCCGTGTGGTGGGGCACTCCGGTTGAGTGCGAGTCCGCCATCCAGCGCAGGTTCCGCGATGGCTCTCTGTCCGTGTCTGATGCACGCTTGGCCCGCGAGCGCTTGGCCGATCTCTCGGCCACTTGGCATGAGGTCTCGCCTGTGGTTGCGGTGCGCACACTGTCCCGACGCTTGTTGCGCACTCACCCGCTGCGCGCTGCGGATGCCCTCCAACTCGCCGCCGCCCTCGCACTGGCGGACGCCGGCCTGAATGATTTCATCTTCGCCTGTGCCGACGCCCGCCTCGCCTCCGCAGCGGAGACGGAGGGACTTCGTGTCATTTGAAATCCGCTCTTCGACTGCTTCCTCGCATGCCATCCCTCCTCTGCACCCTCGGCACCTCCTGGGCCGTCGTCCCGGAAGCCTTCCTTCTCGGGAACGGCACCGCCTGTTATGATCGCGTCTTGGTTCTGACTTCTTCTGGAACGACAGCGTCCGTGGAGCAGTGCCACGCTTGGTTCGCCCGCGACCATCCCCAAGTGGATCTTACCATTCTCGCCGTCGCCGATTTGCCGGATTTGGCCACGGCGGACGACCATCATCGCTTCGAGGAGGCGCTCTATCGATGTTACTTTTCCGTGCTCGCGGCCACCGCTGATGAGGAAATCCATGTGTGTCTCGCCGGCGGTTTCAAGACCATGTCCGCTGCCGCCCAGGAAGCTGCCGGGCTGCTCGGGTGTGCCAAGCTTTTCCATCTGACCAGCCCGCTCGGCATGCGGATCAGCAACGATGAGGAAATCCTCACCGCCATCGCCGACGGCTCCATCCGGCTGATCAATCTGGGCTCGCGCACCGGTTGGCCCACCATGCGCGAACTCGCGGCGATTGCGGAACCCGTTCCTTCCACCTCGGGTGTCATCGCGATTGGAAAAACCCCGCTGCGTGATGCCATCCACGGCCGCCTCGAAGCTGCCAACCGCCTCGCCGCCAGCGAGAGCGAACTCGCCACACTTCCCTTTCCCCAAATCGCCCGCTGGGCACCCGCACAGCGGGACTGGCTCAATCAGCCACTCGATCCCGCCACCGACTCCGCGTGGTTGCTGGCCTTGCCGAAAGTCGATCTTCACTGCCACCTTGGCGGCTTCGCCACGTGCGGCGGGCTCCTGGAGGAAGTCCGGGCGGCGGCTCGCGATCCTCAAAAACTCCCGCCTCTTCGTGAGGAGGATCTTCCCGCCGGATGGCCCGTCGCCACCCTGCCACACAAACCGGAGGACCGCTTGCAGGCTTACATGAAACTGGGCGATCAGAACGGATCCGCCCTCTTGCGCGACCCGGGCTGCCTCGCCCGCCACTGTCAGTTGCTTTACGAGCACTTGCTTTCACAAAACATCGTCTATGCGGAGATCCGTTGTTCGCCGGCCAATTACGTATCCGAGGGACGTTCGCCATGGACGGTGCTGTCGGACATTAAAACCGCTTTTGATGCCGCCATGGCTGCCAGCCCGGGCTGTCATGTGAACCTTATCGTCATCGCCACCCGGCGGGAAAAAGGCGATTACCGCACCGCGATTGGCCGTCATCTCACGCTCGCCGTCACCGCCGCCGAGCATTGGGGGCGGGATCCGGCGTGCCGCATCGTCGGAGTGGATCTCGCGGGGTTCGAGGACATCACCACTCGCGCCCACTATTTTCGTGAAGATTTCCGGGCCGTCCACCGCTGTGGACTCGCCCTCACGGTCCACGCCGGAGAAAACGACGACGCCGAAGGGATTTGGAGCGCGGTGTTTGATCTGAACGCCCGGCGCATCGGCCACGCCCTCAGCTTGGGGGAGTCTCCGGATCTTCTCCGTTCGGTCGCCGACCGCCGCATCGGTATTGAAATGTGTCCCTTCGCGAATCTACAAATCAAAGGATTCCCACTCGGCGTGGATACATTCGAAGACCCGCACTCCTACCCACTGCTAAGCTATCTTCAAGCCAGCATCCCCGTCACCGTGAACACCGACAATATCGGCATCTCCGCCGCCACCCTTACCGAGAATTTCCTCCTGCTTGCTCGGCTTTGCCCTGACATCACCCGCTTACACGTTCTCCAGCTCCTGCGCAATTCCATCGATCAGGCGTTTCTCGCAGCGCCGGATAAAGTCCGCTTCCTGGCATACCCCATCCTTCACCACGGTTCCGTATGAATTCCATACCCTACCTCTTCCATCTTGTTAGCGAGCAAACAATGCCCAACCTGCTGCCGTTGCTCGCTCTCAGGCCACGGCGTGTCATCCAGATTTGCAGCAACGAACCCCGCATCCGGCAAGGGGCGCTGCGACTCGAAGCCGCTGCCAAAGAGGCTGGTAGCGATGCGAAATTCCAAATTCACGAAATCGCCTCCACCTCGCCGCTTGCGGATCAAATCAAACACGCCCACAAGCAACTTCTATCCATCTTTCCAGGCGGGGTCGTCAATCTCACCGGTGGCACCAAATTGATGTCTCTCGGCGCATATCTCGGCGCTTCAGAGTTCCATGATGTGGCGATTCTCTATTGCGATACTGCGGGCAAGGCTTTTGTCCAAGTAGGTCGCAAAACATTGCCCGCATGGACACCTACCTTCCAGGAAGTGGTTCGCTCGCTCACCTTGCGGGTCGTCATGGCCGCCCACGGCAATGCTCCCGATAGCTGGCGCTTTGATACGGCCAATGCTTCTTTGCTCGAATTCGGCAGTCGTTCATGGCAACTCCGCATCCACCATGCCGAGGACTTTCTGTCCTGCCGGTTTGGCGACTCCATCCGCAGTTTCTACCGCAGTGATCGCGGGAAAATTCCGTCATCGGCGGATAGACTCAAGGCGCTCATGGAAGCAGATCTCACTTCATCCATTGTTGGCGTATTGCCGGAAGCGGTCACCTCCTTTCTCACAGCCGCAGCAGTGGCTGGCCTGCTGGTTCGCTTGGAATGTGGTGGATTCCGGCTTGCCGACGGCCCCGCCGGCAAGGACAAGCTCCGCAGCCATGTCGAGCGCATCGCCAACCTGCTCGACGGCTCATGGCTTGAACTCGCGGTCCTCGATTTCATCTCCCGCTCCGCATCCCACCTGGATCCACATTGGAGCGTCGAGCCTCTCGGAGCCAACAGTACCGCCTACGGGGAAACCGATCTCATCGCGGTGAACAGCGGTCACGCCGCCCTGGAAATCATTTCCTGCAAGACCGCCCTCAAGCAACCGCTCGAACACCTCGAAGGACTCCGCACCCGCGCCAACAATCTCGGCGGAAGTCATGCCATCGCCAGCTTGGCCATCCTCCATGCAGGCAACCAAGCCGAGCAAGAGCGCCTCCGCCGCTGGGGCAAGCTCTTGAAAGTGAACATACTCATCGGTCACGAAATCCCCCGCCATTTCTCCCCGCCCCTGTAGCGGCGTGTCGATGGCCGTCGATGCCCATGAACCGCCCATGAACCCGCTGTCCGACATTTTCCACTCCATGCAAGACTCCAACACCACCTTGCTCGCCGTCACCGGCCTCTCACCGGCCATTGTCACTGAAACGCTTTGGGCACTCGCCATGCGCAAACCCCGGATTCTGCCGCGTAAAACGCATGGAACGCCAGTTCATGTCCGAAGGTGCCGGCCACCGCACCACCCTCCGCCAGCAACTCGAAAACCAAGCCATCCTTCTCAAATCCTCTCTCGACGATCCCTCCAAGTTCGAGCCGTTTTTGATGAACTGAAACCAGGACGCAAGACACAACACGGCACGACGCAAGGCGAGGAAACGCGCATTCACGCGATTCACGCCACCCATGCTCTGCCTCGTCGCCTACCGCATCGATGCCAGATCCGCCCGCAGCACCCTCACCGCCGGCACCATGGTCTGTGCGGAAAAAGTCGTTTGTTACCTCGTCTGAATGGTCGGGCCGACAAATCATTTCGCCGTAAATGCGCCGTGGCCAGCCCTCCGCAAATATCCAGGTCGGGACACGGATTCCCGTCAAAAGCCGCATCTCCCATCCTGAATCGCCAATGTTTGATTTTCAGTCACTTATCAAGTTGAGCATGCATGACACGTCCCAGAGTGTCTCGATGTGGCTCGACTCTTTTTCGCCCCCCGACCTGAAACACTCCTTGTCGCTTGAATCTCAATGCGCTAAGACCCCCGCAGTCCCCAGCGGACTGACTGCCGAAAGGCATTGGTGACCGCCCGAAATGGGCGATGGCCTCTTGTAACTGACTAACGTCCCCAGTGGACTGACT
>JBIPMR010000332.1:0-4872 GCA_044369025.1 Luteolibacter sp. | reverse complement strand
AGCGGCATGATCACGGCCGGCACCGGCGCCCCACCCTTTTCGCGGACTTCCGAGGCATTCATGAACAACCCGTGGTTCATTTCGCGGTAAGGCACCAGCGCCCCGGCCAGCAGCATCTGCGGGACTAACAACAGCGGCACCGCGGTGAGCGCCGCCCGCTCGGTGCTGACCATCGAGGAGATCACCAACGCCATCGCGGTGCCGGTCCAGGCGGTTAGAGTCATCCATAGCCAGAGATCCATCAGCATCCCGTCGATTTCCAGAAAGTAATTCCCCACCAGCAGGTAGGCGAAACACTGGACCGCCGCGACGAGTCCCAGCGCGACAAATTTTGCCATCACATAAGAACCCGCCCCGGGCTGGCAGTTCCGCTCGCGCCGCAGGATAGGCCGGTCGCGCAGCACCTCCGCCGCCGAATTGGTCAGCCCCAAAAACATCGCCACCGTCACACTCAGAAACAAATACGCAGGGATGTGCAGGGCGGTGGAAAACTGATAGCCGCCCTCCGGCGAGGAGCGCAGCGTGATCGCGATCAACGCCGCCAACAGCGGGGCCTCGAGGAAGGTGCTGTAAATCGTCCCGCGGTTGCGGATTTTCGAGAGAAAGGAACGCAGGAAATGCGTGGCGAATACGGCGATCACCGCGCGGGTTCTGCGCGCCGGTTTCGGTGGCACCGGCGAACGGTCGCCTTCCCGGAACTCCCCCAGTTTGGACGGCGTGCCGCCGCCTAACTGCAGCGCCTGCATCAGGTCCACGCTCTCAAAACGCTCCTGCCAGAAGGATGGCGGAAAGCGCCGCGCCGCCCCCGTGTTGGAACCTCCGCCGATCAAGCTCAGCGGCGTTTCCAACACATCAAAAACAAAGTCCGCACCCAACGGCGACTTGGCGGTGACCGACGGATGGGAAATCGCCAGTTCCTCACAGGCATCGCGGAAATAACCGACCATCCCCGGCGGCGTGCCGAAGTAGGCCAGCCGCCCGCCGCTGTCGAGCAGCAGCACTTTGTCGAACAAACGCAGCACCAAGGCGCCGGGACGATGCAGCGACGCGATCACGATTTTCTCGCGGGCCAGCGAGCGCAGGGTTTCCGCAACGTGCTCGGAGTCTTTCGAGGACAACCCGGAAATCGGCTCATCAAACAGAAAAACCTCCGCCCGGCTGCCGAGATCCACGCCGAGATTGAGACGGCTGCGCTCGCCGCCGGAGATGGTTTTCTCACCCGGCGAGCCCACCCGGCGGCGGGCGATCGATTGCAACCCGAGCTCCGCCAGCATGCTGTCCACCCGCCGTTCATGCTCCGCGAGCGACAAGGCCGGCCGGCGGATGGTGATGGCGTGGCGCAGGTGCTCGCGCACCGTCAGCTGCGGATTGAGCGCCTCCTCCTGCGGCATGTGGGCGATGAATGGAACCAACTGCTCGCGCTTTTCATACAGCGGCGTGCCGTTGAGTTTCACCTTGCCGCGCGTGGGTTCCCGCTGGCCTGATAGAACAGCGAGCAAAGTGCTTTTCCCGCTGCCGCTGGGGCCGATGATGCAGAGCATCTCCCCGCGCTTCACTTCGAAATTGATGTGGTCCAGCGCCCGCGAATCCGGCCCGAAATCATGGATCAGATCCTCGACTTGCAGCGACTCGATCAAGGTCCTCTCCTCGTCGAGGAAACCCTCGCTGAATCGGCAACGCACCGCCTGACTCCCTGAGAGACGGATCAGGGACCCGTCGTGCAGCGGTGCCGTGCCCTTGACCGGAATGCCATCCACCAGGATCGGCCCGTGGCTTTCCCTTACCTCCAGCTTCCCCTCCGCGCGCTGCGAATCGTAGCGGATGAAAAGCACCACCTTGGGGGAAAGCTTCGGACCTAACAAAAGATCGCCGGGCGAGAGCGCTGACGCCTCGTTGGAAACCAGATACTCCTGCCGGTCGCCAGCAAGCCGGAAACGCCGCCCCTTCTGGGTGGCCTTGCGCCGCAGATCGTTGATCGAAAGACTGAAGCCGGAGGCATCGCCAAGTCGTTCATGATTCCGGCAAATCGCCACATCGCCCTTCTTCAGGGGCCCGCGGCTGCCGGCGTGCAGATCCGTATCGAGCAGCGCCTCAACCTGCGCCGACAGCCCGAAGCGCACCCGCAGCGCACTCTGGCGGCCACGCGTCCGTTCCGCCGTCAATCCCGCCTCGCCAGGTTCCAGGTAGATCGTTGGCGCATTGCCTGTGCGTTTCACGTCCAAGAAAAACCTCAGATCCTCGTAGCTGAGAGTCCAGCCCGGCACCACCAGCGGCTGACGCTCGCGCATTCTCAGGAACGACCCGGTTTCCACCGACCTTCCGCGGATCCACAACGGCGCGACGCCGGTGTTCCTCACCAGAATCAAATCCCCCGCCCGATAGACCCGGAATTCGTGATCACTCGCCGCGGGCGGCAGCAACACATCTACCCCGTCCCTGCCGAAAATCAACCGCTCGAAAGGCAGATCCTCATCCGCGGGCACCCCGGCATCGCCGCGCATCTCGCGCAGGATCGCCACCCCGTAATCCGGCCGACCCAACCGCCGCATGAAAATTTCAAAACTGGTCCGGTTGCGCTCGGAGCGCCCGGCGGCATCCACCAGCGTGAACAATTGCAAGCCCAGCGCGAGTTTCCCCGCGTCGTCGAAGCTGTCCTTGAGCTCCACCGCCAAGCCTTGCAACGGCTGTGGATTCCGCACCGCCCGCTGCAACCGCCGCCCCAACCAACCATGGTCCACCTCCGGAAACGCACTCCGCAGCATATCGAGAATCAAATCCGCCTCCAGCGAACTCAGCTCGTCATCCAGCGTCGCAAACGCGGCAAACGCATCCACCAGAACCCCGACGTGCGCATCCGCCCCCGGCCGCAGCGCGCGCAACCGCCCCACCCCCGGGATCCCCTGCAACCAGCCCAGCCAACGCAGTTTGCGCAGCAGCGACAAGGACGAATCTTTCTGGGGCACGGGTGGTTCCACGCGGGCCTTCTTGGCAGACACTCCGCCCACCCGCAAGACTCGTGCAAAAAAGGGGTTTGCTTTTCGATCCCATAGGGTATGCTCGCTCACCCCCGAACGGCATGCAGGTTCTCTTGCTCACGCGGTTCGGGCGTCTTCACGCCCACCATGTCCGACTCACCGAACTCCACTCCGCCCCCCAGCAATCCGAATCGCCCCGCCGGCGATGCCAGCGGTTTCAATTGGCGTTTGCTCGTGCTCCTCAGCGTCGCGATGCTCATTTTGGGCGTGGCCTTTTTCGGCCCGGCGATGAACAAGACCGTCAAGAGCCTCAGCTACCCGGAGTTCCGCCAGGCTTGGGAACAAGGTCGGGTGGTCGTCGGTGATGCAAAACAACCGTTCAAGGTCGTCACCACCGACACCGCCTACGATGCGAAAATCACCGGCTGGGTCACGCCGAAATTGGAAGTCCCCAAGGACGCTCAGATCCAGTCCACCACCTTCCGCGTGCCGGTCAATCTCAACCTGCAAGGGGAAAAAGTCCGCGAAATCCTTGGTGACGACATCCGCATGCAACAAGCGACCGCAACGGCGGACGCTCCGGTCGAAGCCGAAGTCGAAACCCTCTCGCTCGCCGAGTTCAGCCGCGCCTACTCGCTCGAACAAATCAAGGCCGCCGACCCACTCAATCCACTCCGCATCCTCACCACCCCGGGATCCACCGATGCCGTGATCGTCGGCCGCCGCGAGGTTGTGACCAATCTGATTACCCCCAAGGATGCCACCGGCAAACCACTTGAAGCCGTTCCATTCAGCGTCACTGTCTCCGTCCCGATTCTCGGCGAAGATCTGAAAAAGCTGCTGCAAACCAACGCCAACTACGATCCCACCACGGATTACCTGAAGAGCGCGCTTTTCACCTTCCTGCCTTTCCTGTTGATCATCGGCATCCTGTTCTTCCTGTTCCGTCAGCAAATGAAGTCCGCCGGCCGCGGTGCAATGTCCTTCGGCAAAAGCAAGGCCCGCCTGCTCACCATGGATCGCAACAAGGTCACTTTCAAAGACGTCGCCGGCATCCAGGAAGCCAAGGAGGAACTCTACGAAATTGTCGATTTCCTCCGCGATCCCCGCAAATTCCAAAAACTCGGCGGCTCGATCCCGAAAGGCGTGCTCATGGTCGGCTCCCCCGGCACCGGCAAAACCCTGCTCGCCCGCGCCATCGCCGGTGAGGCGGACGTGCCGTTCTTCTCGATCTCCGGATCCGACTTCGTCGAGATGTTTGTCGGCGTCGGCGCATCCCGCGTCCGTGACATGTTCGAACAAGGCCGCAAACACGCGCCCTGCCTCATTTTCATCGACGAAATCGACGCGGTCGGACGCCACCGCGGCCACGGCATGGGCGGCGGTCACGATGAGCGCGAGCAAACGCTCAACCAATTGCTCGTCGAAATGGACGGCTTCGACACCCAGGAAGGCGTCATCATCATCGCCGCCACCAACCGTCCCGACGTGCTCGACCCCGCACTCCTTCGTCCGGGCCGTTTCGACCGCCAGGTCACCATTTCCCTGCCCGACGTCAACGGCCGCGAGGAAATCCTCCGTGTCCACGTCAAGAAGATCAAACTCGCCGCCGGCGTGGATCTTTCCAAGATCGCCCGCGGCACCCCCGGCTTCTCCGGGGCCGAGCTCGCCAACCTGATCAACGAGTCGGCCCTGCTCGCCGCCCGCCGCGGTCTTTCCGCCGTCACCCTCGACGAAATGGAAGAAGCCCGCGACAAAGTCCGCTGGGGCCGCGAACGTCGCAGCCTTGCCATGTCCGACAAGGAAAAAACCGGCACCGCCTGGCACGAAGCCGGCCACGCCTATCTCAACATGGTCCTGCCGGACACCAGCCCGCTCCACAAGGTCACCATCATCC
>JBIPMR010000331.1:0-4873 GCA_044369025.1 Luteolibacter sp. | reverse complement strand
GTTGGCGAGGAATTCGTGGTTTTCGGCGTTGGCCATGTCGAGTTCGGCGCTGTTAGGCAGGAAGTAGAAGCGGATGTCGCGGGTGAGCAGCGGGTCTTGCTCGATGGGGGCCTGGTCGGTGGTTTTAATCGGCTGGATCGAGGCGGTTTGGGCGGCGAGTTTCCCGGAGGCCTCGATGGCTTGCAGCGCCTTCACCTCGGCGAAGAACGAGGCGGAAACGGGCGAGGGCTGGAGTTCGGAACCGTAGGCGAGGTTTGCGGTTTGGAAAACGGAGGCGAACGAGCCTGCCTCGTCGATCGCACCGCGGAAGAAGGCGAGGTTTTCCGGGAGGTTGGAGAGGTGGACTTTGGAGAGTTCCTCGCGGGCGTCCTCGACGGTCCATTCGTAGGCTTTGAAGGCGTTGGCGATGGTTTGCAGGTGCGGCTCGGGGTTGGCGCGGATGAGGTCGTTGTGGATCAGCATGCCTTCGACGAGCGAGGTGACGATGGCGGGATTGGCCTCGGCGAAGGCTTTGTTGAAGACCAGGATGTCGGCGATGACGAGCAGGTTGCGGTTGTCGATGAGCTGGCGGGCGGCGCCTTTTGAGGCTACGACGACTTCAGTGGTTTTCGGGGCCCAGGTGACGCAGCCGTCGATCTGGCGACCACCGGAGTTAAGATCCGCGAGGAAGGCGTCGCCGGCTTCGAAGGCGTCTTCGAGGAACACCAGATTGACCGATTCGGGATCACGCGGGTCTTCGGGACCATCGAGGCGTTTCACCTGGAGCCCGGCTTCCTGCGCGAGGTAGCGGATGAAAAACTCGGCCTCGCTGAACGGGGCGGTGGCGATGGTGTTGCCTTTGAGGTCGTTGACCCGCTTGATTTCCTTGCGGACGATGATGCCATCCGCGCCGCGCGACCAGGCGACTTGCGCGGGCACGACGCATTGCCACTGGCGGCCGTAGTTCGAAAGCACATCGACGGTGGTGGCGGAAGCGGCGATTTTGCCGTCCTGGAGATCCGCCCACGAGTCCTCCTCGCTGAGGGTGATTTTCAGCTTGAAACCGCCGTTGCGGGTGAACCACGAGTTTTCGTTAGGCTCCAGGCCGCCATTGGCGAGGATGAGTCCGGAATAACCGGCGTATTCGGAGAGATTGATGACGATGGTGTTGTCCTGCGGGGTGTAGGGCCGGGGCGACGGGAGTTTCGGCGCCTTGCCGGGGGCGATGAAATCGAAATCGCCCACGCTGCCATCTGCGTCGGAGGCGGTTGCGTTTGACGGGGTCGCCGAGGGGCGGCTGGGGGACTCGTCCTTTTTACCGAGCATCCGCATGACGGCGAAGCCAGCGAGCAGGAGAACCACCAGGGTGAAGACGAATTTTCCGAGTTTGGTCATGGCAGTCGGCAGGGTGGCGGCAAAACCCGGCGGTGGGCAATGGGAAAATCCGGGGCATTTTCGAACCCGCGCATGCCGGGCCGCCACCGCCTCAAGCCACCGGAATGACGTGAAGCGGCGGCCGCCCTGTTGAAGCGAACCAACGGAACCAGCAAAGCCGCAAAACCGCCGGGGGCGAAGCCATCCGCGGTGACAGTATTTTCACCCGGCCTTGCGGTGCGGGCGTTGCCGTGGTAACCCAAACGCCAGATGGGCATGGCCGACCGAGATTACCACCGAGAAGAAAGCCGCGCGGGCGGAGGCTTGATGGCGCAACTGACGCCGGTGGTGAAGTGGCTGCTGATCCTCAACTTGGGGATTTATTTCCTCGATACGTTCCTCAAGGGGGATTTCCGGGACGGCCCCATTCGGGCCTTCGGCGCGTTTGCGATCCAGTCTGCGATTTTCGATGGAAGAATTTGGGAGTTCGTCACCTTCCAGTTCATTCATGGCTCGATCGGCCACGTGCTCTTCAACTGCGTCGGACTGTTTTTCTTCGGCCCCTGGATGGAACGCTGGTGGGGTTCGAAAAAATTCGTCATGTTCTATCTGCTGTGTGGTGCCGCCGGTGCGGTTTTCTACACGCTGCTGGTGTTCCTGAACGTTTTGCCAAACGTGAGCTATCAGGCCGGGCTGGTGGGCGCATCCGCCGGGCTTTACGGAATCTTCATCGGCGTGGCGGTGATCGCACCGGATTTGCGGGTGTCGCTGCTGTTCCCTCCCATCGAACTCTCGATGCGGCAACTTGCCATCGCCCTGCTGGCGATCGCCACGGGATCCATTCTGCTGAAACTCGGCGGCAACGAAGGGGGCGAGGCCGGCCACCTCGGTGGGGCGATCCTAGGCTTCATCCTGGTGCGCTATCCGCAGTTGTTAGGTCATCAGGCGGGTGTGGAGATTTTCCGGCCCAAGGCGTTTTCCCGGACCAGCGAGGCGAAAATCCGGCCGCGCAGCGCCTTGGAAAAGGAACGCCTCACCGAAGTGGACCGGATTCTCGATAAAATCTCCGCGCAAGGGTTCCAAAGCCTGACCGACGACGAGCGGGCGACCCTCCAGAATGCATCCAACACCAAAAACTCCTGACGATGACCGACGCTGAAATGATCGACACCCGCGATGCCGGGCAACAACTCGCCCGCCTGCGCGCCATCATGCACCGCCTGCGCGCCCCCGGCGGATGCCCGTGGGACGCGGAGCAGACGCACGAGTCACTCATTCCGAACCTCATCGAGGAGGCTTATGAAACCGTCGATACCATCCACCGGCGCGATTACGAGCACCTCAAGGAAGAGCTTGGCGATCTGTTGTTGCAGGTGGTTTTTCACAGCGAGATCGCCGAGGAATCCCGCCGTTTCAATCTGGACGACGTGGCCCGCGGCATCAGTGAAAAGCTGGTGCGCCGGCATCCCCATGTGTTCGGCGAGAGCAACGCGGCGACCACCGACGCGGTGCTCCAACAGTGGGATGAAATCAAACGCGCCGAAAAAGGCGATGGCGGGAAATCCTATCTGCACGGCGTCGGCAAAGGCCTGCCCGCGTTGATCCGCGCTTCGAAGCTCCAGAAAAAAGCGGCGAAGGTCGGCTTCGACTGGCCGGTGGAACTCGGCGTCGTCGCCAAAATCCGCGAAGAGCTGCTAGAGCTGCAAGCCGCGATCGACGCCCAGGATCTGGCCGCGATATCCGAAGAGATGGGCGATCTGATGTTCTCCATCGTCAATCTGGCGCGCTTCCGCCAGGTCGATCCCGAGGTGGTGATGGCGTCCGCGAACAACAAGTTTGAAAAACGTTTCGGCGAAATGGAACGCATCCTGACATCCTCCGGCCTCACGCTCGAAGCGGCGACGCCCGGGCAGATGGAGGATGCCTGGGAGCAGGCGAAGCTCATTGTCTGAAAACCGGCCTAACCGGTGCTGCCGCCTCGCGCACTTGCCCGCGGACCAACTCCAGCGCCTTCTCCAACTGCGGGTCGCGCCCGGCATCCTGATCCGCGGGTGTTAGGTTGACGGGGAAATCCGGTTGCGCGCCGTTGAGATCGAGGTTCACCCCGGTCTTCGCATGGAACCAGCCGCGGAACGGCACCTGCAATTCGCCCACCCCGGGGATTTTCGCCTTCACGGCGGAAATCACCCCGCCGGCCGTGGCCACCCCGACCACGGGGGCGCGCTTGGTGAGCAGGATGGCGTGGCAGAAAATCTCGGAGTTGGAAAAAGTTCCCTCGTTGCACAACACCACCAGCGGCTTGTGCCACGCCGCATGCGCGAGGCGGTCATACGGATAGCCGGCCGGCCCGCCGCGCGGGAGGGTCAATGAGTGGGCCGGTTGGCAAAACAACGAGAGCAACCGATCCGCTTCGCGACCGCCGCCGTTGTCGCGCAGATCGAGGATCATGCCTGCGGATTTCAACGCCGCCTGGTAAACTGCGCTCTCGATCCGGTCAAACGTCTCCCGGTTCATGTTAGGAACGGGTAGGTAGGAAATCCCGCCCGGCATGCTTTTGTTAGCAATGGCGTGCTGTTGTTCCGCATCCAGCGATCTGGCGCGCGCGTAGGAAATGCAGCGCAGCTCGATCACCCGTTCGCGCCCGGACTTGTCGCGGATCACGACGGGCAGCGGCCGGTCTGCCGCGCCCTTGAACAGCCGGTGCAGGGGCGTGAAATTCGTCACCTCGCGGCCGCCGATCCGCAGCACGGTTTCACCCGGCTCCACCCACTTCGCGACGGGAGATCCGGCGATCACCCGCGCGATCACCAAGGGGCCGTCTACTGGCTCATCGGTGAATTCCATGCCCGGATGCGCGGTTTTTTCCTCGCGGGGTGCTTGCGCGGCTTCACCCGGCCACGGGGTTCTCAAAAATGATAGATGGGACGCGTTCAGTTCGCCGAACAACTGGCTGACCACGCGGTCGAACTGTCTGGAGTCCCGCGCGCCCGCCGCCAGCGGCTGGTGGCTTTCTAGCAACGCATTCCAATCGGTGCCGTTCATCGCCGGATCGTAGAACCGTTCGCCGAGGGTTCGCCAGATCCGCCGGAAGCCGAGGGTGTTCACCGCCTCACGCGATTGGGATGCGGTTAGGGAAACCGGAAACCGGGTGAGTTCGCCCTTCTTCAGCACGGCGGGATTGCGATCCACGCGCCAGAGCAGCGTGCCGTCCGGGGTCATGCGGATCGGGATGCCGCGTTGGGCGATCACGGTCTCCATGTTTTTTCCGGTGGGCTCGACGGAATAGAGATTCGGATTTTTGGAGTTGGAACTTTGGAACAGGATCGCTTTGGAATCCGCCGCCCAGATCAGGCGCGTGGGTTCGATGCCTTTGGTGGAAACCGTGACCGCTTGATCCACCATCGGTCCGTTTTTAACGACGGGGATCAACCGCAATACCAGTTCCGCCGTCGCATCTTTCCGCGCCGTGTGTGCCAGCCACTTGCCGTCCGGCGACCAGCGGGGCGAGCCTTCGAAGCCG